>JBFYPS010000065.1:0-7105 GCA_041303135.1 Crocinitomicaceae bacterium
CTAATATTCAGTTTGTTAGCTGTCTTTTTTTCATGTAAAAAAGAACAACAAGAAACTAGTGAATCGCCTGCTATTCTAAAAAATGGAATGTTGGTGCTCAATGAAGGATTGTTTCAATTGAACAATTCTAGCTTGACTTGGGTTGATTTTGGTGCTGGAACTTCAAATGATCAATTTTTCACTCAAAAAGCTGGAAGATTGTTGGGAGATACTGGGAATGAAATGCTTCGTTACGGAAATAAAATATACATTGTTGTCAATGTTTCGAGTACAATTGAAGTGTTAGATGCCATTACGGGAAATTCGATCAAACAAATTTCAATGCAAGCAAATGGAAATTCAAAGCAACCCAGAAGCATTCGTTTTTTCGGTTCAAAAGCATTTATTTCTTGTTTTGACGGTTTTGTAGATGTGATGGATACAGTCACTTTTCAAATAGAATCAAGAATTCCAGTTGGTTTAAATCCAGATCAAATGACAATTTCTGGTCAATATTTATTTGTTTCCAATTCGGGTGGTTTAAACGCGCCAATGATGGATTCTACAGTTTCAGTTATTGATTTGATTGCAAAATCTGAATTGATAAAAATTGAAGTTGGTAAAAATCCAGGTTCGATTGTCACGGATTATGAAGGTGATGTTTATGTGGTCACCAGAGGAAATTATTCTACCATTCCGTCGCGTCTTCATAAAATTGATCAAGATGAATTTATCGTGCTGGATAGCTATGATTTTGATGTATCCAAAATTGCACTCATGAACAACAGATTATTGATTTTAAACAACAATAAATTGATGCTTTTCAATACAGATACTGACGAACTGATTAACGACAATTTTATCAATAATCCTACAATTACAACGCTTTCAAATATGTATTTCAGTAGTTCAAGTCAAAAGATTTATTTATTTGATTCAAAAGGTTATACAAGTACTGGAAATATTCTAAAATACAATGTAAATGGTAATTTTTTGAGTCAATACCATGTCGGATTAAATCCAAATTCAATCTTGATTTATGATTAGAGTAATTATTTTTTTAGTTTGTTTGATTTCATTCAAAAGTTTCGGACAATCTTATGCCCCAGCAGCCAATCAAATTGGTACAACTGCAATTTCAAAAGACAGCAATATTTTCGTTTCGTGGGCAACTGGAATTGTGTTAAAACGAGGTTTTTTGAATATTTCAGACACCAATTATCAGCTGAATGGTACCAATAAAGTAACCTATGGAATTCCAGAAGCGGCTTTGTTTCAAGCAGAGGGAACGAGCGCTGATATTGTAAGTTTGGGTGATGGCGGAATAGCAACTTTGACTTTTGATGCGCCGATAAAAAATGACGTTGGTCCTGATTTTGCCATTTTTGAGAATAGTTTTTTATCCAACTATTTGGAATTGGCATTTGTTGAAGTGAGTTCTGATGGAATTAATTTTGTTCGATTTCCTTGTCACTCAGAGGTTTCATTTACAACTCAAATTGGTGGTTTTGAATTTATTGATTGTCGATATTTGAATAATTTTGCTGGAAAATATGAGCAAGGGTTTGGAACGCCATTCGATTTGTCAGATTTACCGCAAGATTCCTTTTTGAACTTGGATTACATCACACATGTAAGAATTATTGATGTTGTCGGTTCGATTGATTCACACTTCGCAGCGTACGATAGTTTTGGAAATATTGTCAATGATCCATTTCCAACACCTTTTGAATCAGGCGGTTTTGATTTAGATGGAGTAGGAGTGATTCACCAAGGATTCTTAGGAATTGAAGAAAATTATCAAGATTTTAGCTTTTATCCAAATCCTGCCAAAACTGAAATTACAATCGCTGCATCGGAATATGCCGATATTCAGTTGCTCGATCTTTCGGGGAAAATTATTGACGCTTTTTCAGTTCAAAGTTTCAAGAAAGTTGATTTACAACATCTCGAAAGGGGCGTTTATCTATTGAATATCAGTTCGAAATCGGGGAGAAGTAGCAGGAAATTGATTCTTGAATAAATTTATTGAATTTCCTTTAAAGTAATTTCTGTCACTGTTCCCAAAGGAAAATGATCTATTTTTAATTTTTGAATTCCAACTCGGATCAAACGCAAAGTCGGAAAACCAACAGCTGCTGTCATTTTTCTAATTTGTCGATTTTTTCCTTCGCGCAATTGAATTTCAATCCAAGATGTGGGAATATTTGCCCGAAATCGTATCGGTGGATTTCGCTCTTGAATTTCTAAATTTGCTAATACTGAAACTTTTGCCGGCAAACATTTGTGCGATTTTCCATTGTGCTTGATTTCGATGCCACCAGATTTCAATTTGAATATCGCATCCTCAGAAATATTTCCTTCAATTTGCACCCAATACGTTTTGAAATGTTCGTTTTTTGGATCTAATAATTTTGTTTTGAGTTGATTATCATTCGTTAAGAGAAGCAAGCCTTCACTGTCTTTATCCAATCTCCCAACAGGATAAATATCTTTAGGAAAGTTTTGAAATTTATTTTCTTCGACTAAATTTTGTAAAGTCAAATCATTTTGTTCTCCAGAAAATTGGGAAACATATCCAAAAGGTTTGTGCACGACAAAATATCTGAATTTAGTCAAAATAAATAATTAAGCTTTGTCTTTGATACAAGTATAAACAAACGCTGGCGGAAAATTAAGCGGTGTGAAAGCCAAATGTACTGCATCAAATCGATCTTCTAAAATTCGCTTAGAGTTTAATGAATATTGAAATTGGATGTATTTTCCATGATTTTTCAATGTTTCATAGGATGTATTGATGATATTGGTTTTCAATTTGTTTGGAAAGACTGCCAAAGGAAGGGAAGAAATCACATAGTCAGTATGAATAAATCCAGCTTCAGCAAGATATTTTTGAATAAATTCAGCACTGTCGTGAATTAAAATCATTCTTTCGTCGATTATTTCTTCTTTTAAAAATTCGTAAAAAGTATCATTTAATTCAAATACCAGCAATTTTGCATCTGGCTGCATGAATTCTAAAATTTTCTTTGTGAAAACACCTGTTCCAGGTCCTAGTTCAACAATTACCTTGGCTTTTTTAAAATCAATGTTTTTTAGCATTTTGTGCGCCAGATATTTAGAGCTCGGACTCATAGCGCCAACCATTTTCTTTTCCTGCCAAAATTGTTTTAAAAAAGCTGTCTTCTTAGCCATTGAACCTTATTCTTTGATTGCTAATTTACCGTTATTTATAATTCCGAGAACATTTCCGGTCAAATCTTTTCCAACAAACGGGGAATTATATGTTGAAGAAACTACATTTTCTTTCTCAAAAGTCCATTTTTGATTAGGTGAAAATAAGGTTAAATCAGCTTTTTCACCTACTTCAATTGATTTGTTTTCAATGCCTAAGACATTTCTATTTTTGATAGAAAGAATGTCAATAACCGTGTTCAAATCGAATTCAGGAACTGTTTGTAAAGATCCAAACAATGATTGCAAGGTAATGTTACCAAAAGAAGCATGATCAAACTCAACATCTTTTTCTTCTTTGTCAAAAGGACGATGATTGGAAACAATATTATCAATTGTTCCATCTTTGATTCCATTCCAAAGTGCAATTCTATCAGTTTCTCTGCGTAAAACGGGCATTAATTTGAAGTTTACATCAAAATCCAAAACAGCAGTTTCATTGAAAATCAATTGTTCTGCATGAACGTCTGCAGTAAGATTTAATCCTTTAGCTTTTGCTTTTCTAATTAAATCAACTGATTCAGCACAAGAAATTCCAGTTAAATGCAAATTTCCTGCAGTATATTCCGCTAAACGTATATTTCGCTCAATTTCAATGATTTCAGAGATTGTAGCTTCTGCTTTCAATCCTGTTTTCAAAGAAGCTTCACCTTCATTTACTTGTCCGTTTCCAGCCAAGGAATGATCTCTTGAAAAGCCAATGATTTTTGCATCGAAATTACTGCTGTAAAGCAGCGCGCGATACATAATTCCTGAATTTACTGGAACTAAATCATCTGTAAAAAATCGTACGCCTGATTGAGACATATCAAACATTTCAGCCAAGTTTTCACCTTTCATTTTTTCGGTGATTGCACCCATTGGATGTAATGTTGTAACTTGATTTTCTGCACGTTTCAAGACATATTCAATTTGAGTTTTTCCATCAATCACTGGATGGGTTGAGGGTAAAATCGCTACATGAGTGAATCCTCCATAAGAAGCAGCTTGTAAACCTGATTCAATCGTCTCCTTGTGTTCTTCTCCTGGATCGCAAAAATGGGCTTTCAAGTCAACCCAACCTTGAGAAATATGCAAATCTTCACCTTCAATCAATTTCGCATCGATATCATCAATATTTGATGCGATTGACTGAATAATTCCATCTACAATTAAAATATCAACTTTTTTTCCAAAATGGGAAGAACTTGAGTCTGCTATTTTCCCTGCTTTTATTAAAAACTTCATGCTTATTTTTTCAAAAATTTAATCAATGTCATTTCTGTCAACACGAAAAGTAGTGCCAACAAAACAAATATTCTCCAATATTCCTTGGGTTTTTCCAAATCAATTCTAGCTATACTTTGACCTTCATCTATGGTCGTAAATTTTACATTATCAATTCCTTGTAAAGCAAAACCATCACTTATTTCGTTTTCTGTCAATGTTGAAATATCTGATTCTGAACGGTTATAATTCAGTGCCAAATTGCCAAGTGTTATTTCATTTTCAATGTTATACAAACCTGATTTCAATACATTTGCTTCAATTCCAGCAATCGAAATATAGGTGATTTGGTTGATTTTTTCAGTTTGAGGAATGAAATCAATATCGGTATTTTTTAGGTGTAATGGTGTTTCCTTTTGTGGTGCCTTGTAAACAGGAAATTTACTGTCACTTCCAATGGTCAGTGCGATAGGAATTCTTCGCTGACTCATTTCTGCAGATCTCAATAGAATGGTACTAAACATCGCATTTGAGGTAAAATTCCCAAAACTAGGGGCTAAACTGCTTCCAAAAAGAAATACTGAATAGTTTGAATTAGATCTAACAAAAAGTGGTAATCCATTCTGTAATTGAATTAAATTCATAGCATTAGCAGAACTACCTGAGGTAATTTTGTAGATTTTTGTTTGTAAAGGAAGATTTAAATTTTCAGGCTTTTTCTCAAAAACACCATTGAAAAATATATCGTTGTAATTAATTGATTTTACTTTAACTCCTTCCGTTTGCAATGCTCCAAGTAAAGGCATTTTTAATTTTTGCAACAATGTATTCCATGAATTGGTTTCAATATTTTCACCAGGAAATAGAGCCAACGAACCTCCTTCCTGCACAAAAGATAAAAGTAAAGTCGCTGTTCCTGAACTTATTTCATTCATTCCATTGACTACAATAAAATCCTTTTGGTTAATCATATCAGCAGTGAATGATGATTCATCAACACTTTTTACTTGGTAATAATTATCCAAATTATAGACACGCTGTACATTAGGAACTGAACTTTTACCATTGATAATCAGTACTTGGGAATTGGCTTTTACTTCATAGGAAAAGAAATATTCGTCATCAAAGTAAACTTGTTTGTCATTTACTTTTATTTTTCCTTGCTTCAATCCAGGTTTGATGTCTGTGTAATTTATTGTAGTGGTCAAAGTCTGATTAGCTTCTAAATCTACAAAAACATCGCGTTTTGTGCCGTTTACATCCAATTGAAGTTCTACGTTTGTAAGTGATTTTTCTCCAGCATTTTTTATTCGAACATTCAATTCATTGTTAATTCCAATTTTAAAGTTAGGATCATTAAACCAAATTGTATCGATGTAAACGTTCGAGAGATTTTGCGGAACCAATTGAACTGGGAAATAATAAGCTATTGAATCAGATTTTAAGTTTTTGAAGGAAGCTGAACTTTTTTGGAAATCAGACAGAATTACAAATTGTCGCGTTCCCAATTTCTGATTGGTGGCTTCTTCTTTGTCAATAATGTCTCGCATCCAATTGATTACAATATCAGTGTTTTTAACCAAAGGAGAAGTTTCAATTTTATCTAAACGATTTAAAGCTTCAACTTTAGTCACCAATCTTTGTTCAATACCGCTCATTTCATTGGTTGCCAAAATGATTCTCGTTTCTACGCTTGCTTTTTGAATCAATTTTCGTGCTTGTTCGCGGGCTTCAGATAATAATTCTCCTTCAGTTCCTTTCAAGGTCATGGAAAAAGAATTGTCTAAATAAATCGCCAAAACAGGATTTCCACCAGATTTTGCGTTGTCTGCAACTGGCAAATATGGTTGTGCAAAAGCTAAAATTAAGGCTGAAAACGCCAACAATCGTGCGATTAAAACGAGTAAATGTTTGAGTTTTTGCGTAGATTTTGTTTGTTCATCAACTTGTTTTAGAAATTGTAAACTGGAGAAATACAGTACCTTATATCGACGAAAATTGAAAAGGTGAATGATTATTGGAATGGCCAATAACAGAAATGCAAAAAGAAAACCTGGGTATTCAAATTTCATGATTTCAAAGATAGGGATTTATTTTCATAAATTAATTCAGGTTTCAAACAGATTCCGCGCGGACCAAACGTAACTCCGAAGTATAAAACACGATTCCACGCACTTGCTGATAGCCCATTTCCCGCAAGGTATCTGCATAAAGTTGTACTTGTTTTAAATGCTGCGCTTTCGGAATACCTGTTTTATAATCGATTACAATTGTCTCGTTTTCTTTACAAATGATTTTATCTGGTCTTTTTGTTTCGTTTACACTAATAATAATTCCTTGTTCATTCAGGATTTTAGTCGCATCTTTTAATAATTCTTGGTAATCTTTCATACCAAAAATTTGTTGCAAAGTTTCACGTAATTTAGTTTCAAAATCCTTTTCAAGCAATCCATTTTCTAAATTAGATTTTAAGTTGAATTCAATTTCAGAACTGTCACTTGCGATCGAAAGCAGAAAATGAAGTTGATTCCCAAAACGTTGTTGTTCAGTTAATCCTGTCTCTTCATCTAAAGCATTTTCTTTGAGTGAAATATCAGGAAACCACAATTTATCTTTCAATGAAATAGGAGAGAAGTTGCCATCTATCAAAGTTGCATCAGTTTCGCCTTTTTCATCGGACTTCAAT
>JBFYPS010000066.1:0-11255 GCA_041303135.1 Crocinitomicaceae bacterium
TTTCCATTTCGAACAACTGCGAGTAAAAAGCGAAATCTGAACATGAGTCTGTAAATCTAAGAATTACCATAAAATGTCGCCCATGCAGGGCTCCTGCACTTCAGCAGTGTTGCAAAAATAGGGTTCCATCCTATTTTGCAAAAGATCAGCCTTTCAGTCTTTGAGTGAATTAACTAAGGTAAATCGAGTATATACAACTCAGCCATGAATGGGCTTAATTCAATCAAGGACCAGGTAACACACATCTGCTCACAAACAAATCCGTCCAGGCCCTGAAAGGGCGTAATTCCCAAAAAGACAATCAATGGCAATCCAATTTTTCAAAACACATAAATATCAGTCCTGAAAGGGCGAAATCCCTCACCAAATCAACAAATAAAAGAAACTCAAAAAAAACTCTTAAAAAGGATAACCAATCCCGAAGTTCAAACTTGGAATAAAAGGTTTTGGCATAATGCTTTTGTAATCTGGTCCAAGAACTGCCAAACCTTCTTCGTAATATGCTTTTCTTGATTGGAAGATCCATCTAGAGCCAGCTGGCATTGCAGGATTATTAATAGGGAAACCTAAATCCAAACGCACGATGAAAAAACTAAAATCTACACGTAAACCAAATCCTGCGGAATATGCAATTTCTTTGTACCAATTATTTGAAAATTGTCCTCCTGGTCGTTTAACGTCATTTTGCGTGGTCCAAACATTGGCAGCGTCTAAAAACAAAGCTCCTTTAAAAAGTTTACTCATTGAAAAACGATATTCTGCGGAACCACCTAATCTTATATCACCAATTTGCGTAGCAGTTCTATTGGTGTCCAAATAATATTTATAAGCTCCAGGACCTAATGAACGAGCTCTCCATCCCCTGTTATCATTTGCTCCACCGGCGAAAAAACTATAATCATAGGGCATAGAAGTCTTGGTGTTTCCATAAGGAATTCCTGCTCCCGCTACAAATCTGAAATTGAAAGATTTATTTTTCGTCAATGGATAACCGATAATTACCTCATTATCTAAGCGCGCAAATTGAGAATATGGAACTCCAAAAATTTCTTCCTGAAAAGTTGCTGTATCCGTTTTGTGACTAATCCAACTAGTCAACAGTCCTGCGTGGTCAAAAGTGGCATTGTAGAAAAAAGTTGTTTTCCCTTTTTTCTCCGTTTTATTGTTGTATTCAAAAGAAACTTTGAAATCTTGCCAAATAAATTGATCACTGTAAGCATTTCTCAAAAACAAGTCATTATTTTGATTTAATTTTTGCTCAAAAGCGTCATTTTTATTGATGGCAACAAATTTTACAACTGATGCAAAAGGAAATCCGAATTGCAATAATTGGGTTTTATTCAATACAAATTTGTAGGTGTAATTGAACTGAAATACACCTCGATCAAAATCCAATCTTTTTTGATAATTGTAGGCAGTTGAGAGAATGGTACGCGGCATTTTTCGTTTAGACAATTTGGTTATTTTGATAGGAAACAAACCTGGTAAATCGAATTTTACAGTCGGTCCAACTTCAAATGTATTAAAACTTCGTGCTGCATTTTTGATTTTTTCACCGTCGAGTGTTTGGTCAAAAATAGGCGGTTGAGATTCAAAACCACCGCTTAAACTCAAGGTCAATTTTTCAGTTCCTTTGAAAAGATTTTTGTTATTGTAATTGATTGACGCAGCTACCCCAAGGAATCCATTTGAGTTTGTAAAACGTGGTTCAAAACTGTAGCTTTGTTTGGCGGCGGGAACTAAATAATAATGAACATCAATTAAATTCGTCCCTTTTACTTCTTCGATTACGGGTTTGATAGTTTGAAAAACGCCCAATTGCGATAAGCGTGAATACGATCTTTCCAGGTAATATTCTTTATACAAATTAGTTTCTTCCAAGTAATTTTGCAATTCCAACATGGCAGGTTTCACCGCCAATGCTCCATTGAATTTAAAAGTAGCCATTCTCAAAGGTTGTACAACTGCGGAGTCAGCTTTGAAATGTTTGTCTAATTTTTCCTTTTTGGTCATGAAAATTTCTTGATATCGCATTGAATCAAGTGTATTTAAAAAGTTGTTCTCAACAGGTAAAATCCCCCTAGCCTTCGCCGTATCTTCAAAATTTCCTTGGTAGTAAATTTTATCAGCCATGTGAAAATAAACCCTTCTTACATAAGTAGCTTGATGTGCCACTTCTTTGGAAATATCATTTTTCTTAATTGTTCGATTGATAAAATCTAAGCGCAATTTAATGCGAAAATCAGAAATTGAATCTTGTGTGGTTGAATCAGCCCATATATTGATATGAGATGGACTAAAACCATAAAAACCAGCATCACGCATGTATCTCGCAACTTTTACTTTAAAAGCTTCAATTAAATCAGAATCCAAGTTTTCACCAACCAAATTAACAAATTCGGGCTTTTTCATAAATTTCCGATAATCGGCAAGAACGGAAGGGTTTTTTCCGCCATAAAGGACTGTATCTATTACATAAGGTTTTCCCGTCTCGACAATGTAACTACAAACTACTTTTCGTTTAACGAACTGATTTTCAAATTTTACATCACCAAAATAATACCCTTTTTTCTTGAGATAAATTTGCAATTGTTGCACTGTCTTACTTTCCAAGGAAGTATCGAAAATCACTGGCTTCTCTCCAACTTTGTATTTAAACCATTCTCTAAAAAATTTTCTTGGGGAAATCGTATCTTTCAATACAGGAATTTTTTGCGAATAGGTTTCTTTTCCATTGGCGCGCGCCTTTTCAATTCTTTTCTTGTTGATTTCATCAATTCGATCAATCCTTTTTTTATTGATTTTTCTCAACCTTAAATCAGCATTTTGTCGTTTTTGAGCAATACTTAATGAATCAGTTTTAATGAGGAAAAAGAAGGTTTCTCTGTTATAAGCCCAAAGTTTCATTTTCAACCCAATAGTTTTTCTGTTGGGTTGTTGGCGAATGATACTGTTCATGGTTTCCAAGTCAAGATTTTCACCTTTGACAATCAATTTATTTTTTTTCAACAAGTACTTTCCGTCAGGAACATGTTTTGTTTGATTACATGAAACTAAAACAAAAACTAGGCAAAAAGCAATATAATATGTAAGTTTGAGCGATTTCAAATTCATTAATTGAATAACAAAAATAGTAAAAACGAAGCTTTAAATGATTTCTAAATCCAATATTAAGTTAATCAAATCGTTGCAGCAAAAGAAATTCAGAGATGAATTGAATCTATTTGTTGTTGAAGGTGAAAAAATGGTTCAAGAATCATTGCAATGGAAAAGTGATTATCTGGTTGATTTATATCACACTAGCGATTTTCACACCCAAGAAAGCAATACATCCAATGCCAAATTCCATTTGATAGAGGACAAGGATTTAAAACAAATTTCGAATTTACAAACTCCTAATAAATCGCTTGCAATTTTTCGAAAATGGCCAAATTCCGATGAAAAACATGATTTTTACATCGCTTTGGACGGCGTGCAAGATCCAGGAAATATGGGAACCATTATGCGACTTGCTGACTGGTTTGGTGTCAAAAAAATCCTTTGCTCAAAAGACACCGTAGATTGTTTTAATCCAAAAGTAGTGCAAGCAACGATGGGTGCTATTTTTCGAATTGAAGTTGAATATGTGGATTTATCTCAAACATTTGAAGCACTCAAACTTCCCATTTTTGGCGCTTTATTGGAGGGAGAGAATATTTACTCAAAATCATTAAATCCAAAAGGAATTTTAGTTTTAGGCAATGAAGGAAAAGGAATTTCTGAAAAAATCCAAACACTGATTGATTTCCCGATTTCAATTCCACGTTTTGGTGAAGCTGAATCACTCAATGTTTCCACCGCGGGAGCAATTCTACTTTCAGAATTTTTTAGAAAATCCTAAATTTGATTGAATTATAGCATTTTTAGTTTTGCAAAATTTCACTATTTTAAACTTCCTACTTTATTAATTTCTAACCATTTCCACGTTCCAAATTTTCTACCAACCATTTAAAAAGTTGCTCGTAAACTGAATCACGAACAGCTTTTTTGGATAGAATTAAATCATGCATTCCATTTTCTATAGATTGAATTTGAACATTTCCTTCCAATTTTGAAGCATATTTTTCGATGTGCTTAACATTTAATACTGCATCTCCTGTAAGCATCTCCTCTGTCCATTTGCTAGTGTAAACCGAATTATTTGAATGCATTACCAAAGTTGGCTTCGACATTTTTAAACCATGATGAATTTGCTTTTGACCATCGTAAATTGCTTTCAACCAGCCATAATTAACCGCAGGAGCATTGTGAGGTTTCCAAGTTAAATTGTATTGCCATTCACCTTTGTCTTTATAGTAAATACTCATTCCGTACCAAGGCGAAAGTCCACCTTTCATTAACTTTTCTGGCTTTTTAGCGCCTTTTTTTACCACCAAAGGCAAAACAACCTTCTTTAAAATCGGATTAAGATTCATGTCATAAAATGGACTGTTTAAATAAACGGCATCAAACAGTTCTTTCCCAATGCGCTGATTTGCGTAAAGTGTTACAATCAAACCACCAGTTGAATGACCAGAAAGTAGAATTTTGTCTACACCTTCCTGATGCATGATACTCAATGCTGTATCGATATCCGCAAAATATTCATTTAAATTTCGAACATTGCAAATTTTCTGATTTTCAAGGTGCGATCGCCCATATTTTCTTAAATCTAAGGCATAAAATGCAAATCCTTGTTTGGTAAATTTATCCGCCATTTCCGTTTGGAAAAAATAATCACTGAAACCATGAATGTACAACACACCAATTTTAGAATGAGCATCCTTTCTTTTCACCAAAGTACAAGTTACCTTTCCCTCATAATCATCAGGTTGTTGAATTGTCGCTTGTGATAAAGCATCACCCAACACATCTGTTTTGTAATCAACTTGCGCTGAAACATTGAAATGCAATCCAAGCAATAAAATGATTTTTTGCTTATTCAAGCGACTGATAAATGACATATTCCCAAATTTTAAAGTATAAAAAAAACGGTCAAAATAAAATCCTGACCGTTTTCTCGAATTTTATTTTCCTATTTCAATGTGGAAGGACAAACAAAATTAGTAGTTTGCATTCCTGTTTTCTTGATTGCACCAAATCCTCCAGCAACATCAATCAAATTGTGAATTCCGCGACTTTTCAAAATTGAAGCTGCAATCACAGAGCGATATCCACCAGCACAATGTACGTAAAAAGTTTCATCTTTTGGAAATTCTGCCAAGTAATCATTCAAGAAATCCAATGGTGTATTTTTTCCATCATTCAAATGCTCAGCAGCAAATTCATTGCTTTTTCGCACGTCAAAAATCGGATGCTTGTCCACTTCGACTTTTGATTTAAATTCTTCCGCAGAAATTGAATCGATAGTAGCAATCTCTTTTCCTGCATTTTTCCAAGCATCAAAACTTCCTTTTAAAAATCCGATGGTGTGGTCAAAACCAACGCGTGCCAATCTCGTGATTACTTCTTCTTCACGTCCTTCTGGAGCAACCAATAAAATTTCCTGTTTCACATCCTTGATCAATGCGCCAACCCACGGAGCAAATCCACCATCAATTCCGATGAAAATTGAATTCGGGATGTGTCCTTTGACAAAATCTTTTTCATTGCGAACATCTAAAATCATTGCATCAGTTTCATTCGCCGCCACTTCAAATTCCATTGGATTCAAAGCCAAAGTTCCACGTTTGATTACTTCATCAATGCTTTCATATCCATTTTTGTTCATCATTACGTTCAACGGAAAATAAGCAGGAGGCGCAACTAAACCATCAGTCACTTCTTCCACAAATTCAGCTTTGGTCATGTCGGAACGTAATGCATAATTAATTTGCTTTTGTTCACCGATGGTTCCAACTGTTTCTTTCGACATATTTTTTCCGCAAGCAGAACCAGCGCCGTGACCAGGATAGACAATCACATCATCTGCCAAAATCATGATTTTTGTTCTTAAACTATCGAATAATATCTCAGCCAATTGTTCTTGCGTGATTTCAGCTGCTTTTTGCGCCAAATCTGGTCGTCCGACATCACCTAAAAACAGTGTATCACCGCTGAAAATACAATGGTCTTTGCCATTTTCGTCGATTAATAAGAAAGTCGAACTTTCCATTGTGTGACCAGGTGTATGTAACACTTTAATTTGCACATTTCCCAATTGAAAAATCTGACCATCAGTTGCAATTGTTGCTTTAAAATCTGGATTTGCAGTCGGACCATAAATAATCTCTGCGCCCGTTTTTTCCGAAAGTGTCACGTGTCCACTCACAAAATCAGCGTGAAAATGCGTTTCAAAAATATATTTGATTTTCGCATTATCCGCGTTTGCTTTTTGGATATATGCATCTACTTCTCTCAACGGATCAATGATTGCAACTTCTCCGTTACTAACAATATAATAAGCTCCTTGCGCTAAACATCCTGTGTAAATTTGTTCTATTCTCATCGTTATTTTTGATTATTTGTATTCAAAGATACAACTTTTGTATTTCAACACTTTGTTACAAAGGTCACATTCTAAAATAATTGTAAAAAAACGCCTTAGTTTTGTTTTCCTACCCAACCTTCCCACGCTTTTTCGAGTGTGTCTTTGAAAACTTCATTTGGTTGTGCTCCTGAAATTGCATATTTTCGATCCAAAACAAAAAATGGAACACCTCGCACTCCTATTTGCTGCGCTTCGATGATATCGTTTTGTACTGCGTCTTTGTATTGATTGGAAGCCAACATATTCCTGATTTCAGTTTCGTCTAAACCAACATTTGTCCCCAATTCAACCAAGGTTTCAATTTCAGAAACATCTTTACCTTCAGTAAAATAGGCTTTGAAAATCAATTCTTCCAATTCATTTCCCTTTCCGTATTTTTTTGCAAGATGCGATAATCTGTGCGCGTCAAATGAATTGGCGATAACAGCTTTGTCAAAATTGTATTCCAAGCCCTCAGATTTCGCTTGATTGGTCACATTTTCGTGCATTTCGATTGACCATTGTCTATCTCGACCATATTTTTCAGCCAAATAATCATAAGTTGATTTCCCTGGTTGGGATTTCGTTGTTGGATCTAATTGAAAGCTTTTCCATTCAATTTCGACTTTTTCTTTGTTCGGAAAATCGTCCAAAGCTTTTTCGATTTTTCTTTTTCCAATGTAGCAAAATGGACACATTACATCTGACCAAATTTCAATTTTAAGTTTGTGATTTTCTGACATGCTTGTAAATTTTTAAAATATTGTTGAGAGTAGTAAAATTACAAAAAATCAATTATTTTGACTTAATGTTTTGGCAAAAAAGACTTAACAAAACTTTATTAGAATAATTTTAACAGTCCTTAACTTTTGAAAGGAAATATTATTATTTTTACTGCATGACAAAAATCTGCTTAATTGCAATCATGCTAATCATTTATCAATCTTGGAATGCGCAAGGTTGGCAACCTGTTGGTGCGCGTTCGATGTCTATGGCAAACAGTACTGTTGCCGTTTCAGATGTTTGGAGCTATCACCACAATCCTGGAGCATTAGCCAATTTGAAACAAACTTCTGCAGGTTTGAGTTATGAAAATCGATACTTATTGAAAGAGTTGCAAACTCAAGCATTTGTCGTGGCAATTCCTTTAAAAGTTGGCGTTCTTTCTGCTGGTGCACAATCTTATGGATACAAAATTTACCGCACCACAAGAATAGGATTTGGTTACAGTATGAAATTAGGCGAAAAATTATCTGCTGGTGTGCAATTGAATTACCAAGGTTTGCGCATTGAAAATTATGGTTCTAAAAATAGTGTAACCGCTGAAGCAGGCGTTTTGGCAAAAATCAACGAAAAAATTTCAATTGGTTTTAGCATTTTAAACTTTGGAAGAGCCAAACTTTCAGAATTTCAAGATGATCGCTTTTCAACTTTCATGCGATTGGGAATTAATTATCAACTTTCTAATAAAGTCATGCTATTGGCTGAAGCTGAAAAAGAAATTGAATCTCCGCTGAGAGCAAAAGCTGGTTTGGAATACGAACTTTTGGATAGATTTTACATGAGAGTTGGAGCTGCTTCGAATCCAATGGAATTGACATTTGGCTTTGGATACTGGTTTAAAAACAACATCAAATTGGATATGGGTTCCGCTTGGCAACAACATTTGGGTTGGTCGCCACACTTTGGTTTGACTTATGATTTCAAATCCAAAGTGCATGAATAAGCAATACTTTTTGCTCATTTTGTTTTTTATACCTTTCTTCTCGATGGGGCAAAGTCGCTCGGAATTGATTCAACAACGCATTGAATTTATTTCTGAACAGCTTGAATCCGAAGAAATTGACTTAACCAATGTCATCGAACAGTTGAACTACTATTTTGATCGACCTTTGAATCTAAATAATGCCACCGCAGAAGAATTGAAAAGTTTGGAATTATTGACCGACATTCAAATCAATGATTTGCTATTGCACATCAAGCAAACTGGGAAATTAATCAGTATCTACGAACTCCAATCACTGAAATATTGGGATTTACAAACCATTCAATTGGTTCGTCCTTTTGTGCAAGTGGATGATAAATTAGACCAATTGCATGTTTCTTTGAAAGAAGCATTGAAATTCGGAAAATTTGAAGTTTTTCTTCGCTATCAAACTGTTCCAGAGCCAAAAAGTGGATATGATAAAGTGCCAGATTCAGTGAAGCTTTTGAGTAACAAATATTACTATGGAAATGCAGATCGTTATTATACGCGTTTGCGCTATAGTTACCGAACAAATTTAAGTGTTGGAATCACTGCAGAAAAAGATCCTGGAGAGCAATTTTTCCGTGGAGCACAAAAAAATGGATTTGATTTCTATTCTGCGCATGCTTTTTACAAAGGAGGAAAATATTTGAAAGGTATTGCCTTGGGAGATTATCAAATTCAAATTGGACAAGGCTTGAATTTTTGGTCAGGTTACGCTTTCGGAAAAACGGCTGATGTGACCAATATCAAGAAAAATGCGCAAGCATTGAAACCATATACTTCGGTAGATGAAAACAGATTTATGCGTGGTGCAGCGGTTGATTTGGGATATAAGAATTTTGCATTGACACTTTTTGGTTCTTACAAAGCTGTTGATGCATCTGTTACTGCAGATTCGCTGTACGATGATTTAGAGTTTGTTTCAAGTATCAACGTTTCAGGATTCCATAGAACAACAACAGAAATTGCCAAGAAAAACAATTTGATTGAAACCATTGGTGGTGGAAATTTACGTTACGCTAAACGCAATTTAACATTAGGTCTTGCTGGAGTTTATCAAGGATATAATAAAGATTACACCAAAGATTTACAACTCTACAATCAATTTGATTTCAGGGGAAAAGCTAATACGAGTATCAGCGGTGATTACAGTTACGTTTGGAGAAATGTGAATTTATTTGGTGAAGTTTCCCGCGCTGGTTATTCAGGTCAAACTGCCATTTTACAAGGATTGATTTTTGCACTTGATTCCAAAGCTTCATTAAGCGTATTATATCGCAATTATGCGAAAGGTTACCAAACTTTCTACAACACTGGTTTTTCAGAAGGAAGCAACACGCAAAATGAATCTGGTTTGTATGTTGGATTGAAAGTTCGTATGAACAGCGCTTGGACGCTCAATACTTACATGGATTTTTTCCAACAACCGTGGTTGAAATACCAAGTTGATGCGCCATCCTCGGGTCATGAATTTTTGTTTCAGCCAAGTTATAAGCCAAACAAACAAATGGAAGTCTATGCCAGATTTAGGCAACAATTGAGACAAAAAAACAGCCGAGATTCTGACGGCACAATTACCGAAATTGAAGACGTTTTTCAGCGAAATTACCGATTGAATTTTTCTTATCAAGTAACGGAAGGAATACAATTGAAAAGTAGAATTGAATATGTAACAATCAATCGCAAGAGCAATACGCCTGAAAAAGGAATGATGATTTCTCAAGACATTTTAATCAAACCGAAAAGTATGCCTTTCGACATTGCACTTCGATATGCATTTTTTGATACTGATTCATACGATACAAGACTGTATACTTTTGAAACCAATGCGTTGTATGTTTTCTCCGTTCCCGCATACTATTATCAAGGAAGTCGCGCGTATGTAATGGTTAGATATTCGTTCCTCCGAAAATTTGATTTGTGGGTGCGTTATGGCTCTTTCATTTATTCAAATCGCACAAGTCTTAGTTCGGGAAGCGAAGAAATTTCTGGAAATAGAAAACAGGATATTACGGTGCAATTGAGGATGAGTTTTTAATGAAGGAGATTTTAAGACTTTAGACCGAAGACATTAGATTGAAGACATTAGACCTGAGACATTAGACCGAAGACATTAGACTGAAGACATTAGACCGAAGACATTAGACCTGAGATATTAGACCGAAGACATTAGACTGAGGATCAGAGATATTAGAACTAACACTTTAGATTGAAGTAAATTCCGATAAGCAAACATCTAATAATCTAATAAATTAAAATTTGTCTAATAGTTGCGTAGCAACGGTTCTAACGTCCAAATTCTAATAGCGAAGCGGGTCTTTTTAGTAGTTTTTCAATTGAATCAATCGACTTTTAATCGATTCCAACTTTTCGATGACGTCTTGTGAAGTGGTGTTTTCTTCGGTTGTTTCGATTTCTTTTTGGGCAGGGGTTCTTCTTTTGAGGGCTTTTCTTGCTCCTTCTAGGGTGAATCCTTGATTTTTAACTAAATCGTAGATTTTATTGAAATTTTTTATGTCTTTTGGAGTGAATAAACGATTGCCTTTTTTGTTTTTTTTCGGTGTAATGATATCAAATTCTTTGTCCCAAAATCTTATCAAAGAAGTGTTTACCCCAAACATCTCGGCGACTTCACCGATGGAGTAATACAATTTTGTCAATTCGTTTTCAGCTACTTTGTTCAAACCCTTATTGTTTAAAGTGTGAAAATAGTTATATTTTTGCAACCGCAATGCAAAGAATCAGGCTGAAATTATATTTTTTATTCATTTTTTCGTTTTTATCAACGATTCAATTGCGTGCGCAAGAACAAGTTGTAGATACGTTAAAACCAAAAATTGCTTTATCGACGCTCGATTCATTGAGTTTAATTCAATTTGACACCACTGTTCGCAAAAACAGTGAACATGTGGATAAAATCATCAATTACGCCAAAAATTTTCTGGGAACACCTTATCGTAGCGCAGGAATGACACCATCTGGATTCGATTGTTCTGGATTCATTTACTACGTAATGGG
>JBFYPS010000067.1:0-11725 GCA_041303135.1 Crocinitomicaceae bacterium
GATTTTTAGTGATAAATCGCTAATTCAGTTAACAAAACATTAACAAAATTGTAATCCTAAGACGAAATTGAGGCACAAAAAGCAATTCTCTCAGGTACACAAGTAACCCAATGTTTGGCTGAAATCGACATTTGATAGTTCAAATCAATCATTTTTATGTTTTACGTAATGCATTTATTTTTTGAATTATTAACATCCTATTTCAAATAATGAAAGTGTTTCTTTATCTTCGCCAAATGAAAAACATCATGGATCTAAGAGGTAAAACTGCCATTGTTTGTGGCAGTACACAAGGAATTGGAAAAGCAAGTGCGATTCAAATGGCTGAACTAGGCGCCAATATTGTGCTGGTTGCCAGAAATGAAGACAAATTGATTGCTGTGAAAAATGAGCTTTCAACTGCTGAAAATCAAAGTCATTCATATATATGCGCTGATTTTTCTAAACCTGATGCTTTGAAAACGTCCATTGAACAATGGATTTCAAATGGAGGAAACTGTCATATTTTAGTTAACAATACCGGTGGTCCAAAAGGTGGTCCGATTAAAGATGCTGAAGTATCCGAATTTTATGATGCTTTTACCCAACATTTAATCTGTAATCACATTCTTGTTCAGGCGCTTTATCCAATTATGAAAGCAAATGGATATGGACGAATAATCAATGTGATTTCGACAAGTGTAAAACAACCTTTGCCAAATTTAGGTGTTTCAAATACGATTCGTGCAGCGGTTGCGAATTGGAGTAAAACATTGGCTACTGAATTGGCTCCTTTCAATATTACAGTAAATAATGTGTTACCAGGTGCAACAAATACCATTCGTTTGCAATCGATTGCAGAAACAAAATCTGCCAAAACAAATGAATCCGTTGAAAGTATTTTCGAAGAAATGGCTGCAGAATCTCCCATGGGAAGAATTGCAGAGCCAGAAGAAACAGCCAATGTAATCGCGTTTTTAGCCTCACCTGCTGCAAGTTACGTGAATGGGATTAACGTTCCTGTTGATGGTGGACGAACAAAATCGTTGTGATTTTTATATTTCTCTGTTACTTTTTTTGTTTCTAGGTATTCCCCTGAAAATAGAAAAAGTAACAGTATGAAAACGCTCATTTTATCCCTCGTATTTTTTGCACAAATTGGAGCATTTGCTCAAACTTGTTTTGCACCAGTTGAAGTCTTGGTCACTGACCTTCAAAACAAACCTTATAGTGGAGATAAAATTCTCTTTTACGGCAAAAAGTTTCATAAATCATTCTCTGGAATAAGCAATTCAAAAGGCATATTCATTGTTCAATTGCCTTGTGGTGAAATTTATGATATCAAAGTTTCAAGTATTGGTGAAGAACAAGATTATAACACTTTAGAGATCCCAACATTGGAGCCAGGAGAAGCTTTTCAGGACATGAAATTGCATGTTTCTTATGAACTTCCAGAAGAATTTACATTACAGGATTTGAAATTTGAAACTGCTAAATCAGTGATTCAAACATCCAGTTATCCTTCCTTAAATTTAGTTGCTGATTTTCTGAAAAGAAAACCAACCATGCAAATCGAAATTGGTGGGCATACAGACAGTGATGGAGATGATAATATGAATCTTCAACTTTCCAAAGACCGCGCAAATGCTGTCAAAACATACTTGATTTCAAAAGGTGTTTCTGAAAAACAAATGACCGCCATTGGATATGGTGAAACGAGACCCATCGCAGAAAACACAAGCACTTCAGGCAAACAACAAAACAGACGTACCGAGATTCAAATCTTGAAAAAGTAGAATCACAAGGCTGCTGTAAAAACCAAAAAGGCGACTAGAGAAATCCAGTCGCCTTTGAAATTTATGAAAGTTATTCTTATTGCTTAATCACTCTTTGAATTGATTGTGCTGAAGCAGATTTCAAAACTACTTGATACATTCCTTTAGACAAAGTTGAAGTATTGATTTCCAATTTGTTTCCAATTTGGTTTTCAATGATTTTCAATAATTTACCTGTCATGTCATAAATCATCACATTTACAGATTCATTTACACTTGTCAAATCAACAGTCAACTGATCATTTACTGGATTTGGGAAAACATTGACATTTACCAACACGTTGTTTTCATCAATGCTATTCGTTCCAGCTGCTTGAACAACTACAGAATAATCTTCAACTTCACCATCTGTTGTCGTTCCACAAGGATCAATATCGCCTTCGTCTGGTTTGTAAGAAATTCTACATCTCATTCTCAACGTTCCTACTGTAGCACTTGCAGGTACAGTAAACGTAAATTGATTGCTCCATCCAGTTGCTACCAACACATATCCAACTCTTTCTCCTGCATCGGTGAAACTGTTGTTGTTATTCCAGTCAATGTAGATTGCAATTTCATCATTGGTGTAAGCCGAACCAACTGTTCCTTGTGCTTGAGGCACGATTGAAGCTGTGTAAGATTGACCTTTAACCAATACCGTTGATTGATTGGTGTAATCACCATAATTTGTACAAGCTGTTGTGTTATTAATTGAACCTAATGTAACATTGTTTATAGATTCATAAGTACAAGCATTTGAAGTTGCTGCACATGGACCTGAAGCAGCAGCAGTTACAGTAATGTAATTTGTTTTTGTTTCACCGTCAGATCCAAAACCGTTTGTTGCAGTTAAAGTCACAGTATATTGACCAACTGTTGTGAAAATTACTTGCGGATTTTGAGAAGTTGCAGATGTTCCGCTCGTATAACTCCAGTTTGTTCCAGCTGTTCCAGAAATTGTCCAAGACCAAGAAGTTGGCGCATTCGTTGACAAATCTGTAAAAGCAACAGTACCACCAGATGTAACACTAGTAGGATTTCCTGAAAAATTCGCAACTGGCGGGGCAGAAACCACTGTACAAGGATCAGCAGAACCATTTAAAACCAATAAACCTGAATTTGCAGGATCTAAGAAGTTTTTCAAAGGAATATTTCCTGAAGTTGTATTTGATTGCCAGTGATAAGACATTTTTCCATAAAAATCAGGAGAAGATGTTGCATTACAATAAGAACTTCCTCCAGTCAATGTACCAATCACGCGGGAATTACCTCCATTGTAGGTAAAAAGTGGTGAACCTGAAGAACCTCCTTCAGTAACACCATGACCGTTTGTGGTAGCAGACCAAACCAATTGCCAGTGAGATTGAACTCCATTTCCGTTCCAGCCAGCTGTTGTGGTATTTGTGGTATAGGCAGAAATCTTTTTAATGTCTCCAGAAGGATGATGAATACTAACACCATTGTTCGAAGCGGTATTGTTTGCATCCCATCCATTCCAATAGGCATTGAAATTGGCACTTTTCAAAGTGGTAATCGTTGTCGCTTCATTAGCCGCTGAACCCAGTTGAACCAATAAAAAATCGGAACCGCTATCTCCACCTCCATCATTAGATGTTGCTTTTTTTACGCAACCTGTAATTACATTGCTTGCCAAAGTGCCTGCAGAAGTTGGATTTGTACATGTTGGCGCTTCATATCTGAAGTAAAATTTCCATTGATTGAAATTAGCTGTTGTAGAAGTTACTCCACAGTGCAAGGCTGTTAGAAAATAAGGTTTACAATCTAGTGCAGCATTATTGATTAATGTTCCTGAACACCATCCTTGTTGGTTTCCATCTACCACCAAAATTCTGGCAATCCCTCTTTTTTCATCTTGGTAATTACTTCCTTCTGGTGAACAATTTACATTCACTTGACAAGGATCAGATTCATTGATTTTATTCACATTTGGATTTCCAGTGGAACGGTATCCATACATGATTTGATCTAAGTAGAACTCAGAAGCTTTTGTTCCTGCTGGTTCCAATAAATTCAAAACCATTTCGTCTCCAAAACACAATTCAACATGTTGTTGGAAATGATCTAGTACGTCATTTTTTGTTAAGGTTTTATACAAAGCTTTTCCTTGCATGTCTTGTACCCAAAAGGAAGCATTATCATACAATTTAAAAGTGGAGAACAAAAAACTCAATGCTTCTGCACCGCTTGCTTTTACTTTCAATTGCCACAATTTATCGCCATTTGGAAGCGTTGTCCACAACCCAGCACTTGTTGGAGTAATACTTGCTGAAGATGCAACACCAATTCGGTAAAACATTCCATTTTTATCTCGTGCCAAATCTTCGGCTTTGATTTCATCCATGTTTGGTGGAATGATGGTATGCGTTGGCGTGTATTTATTGACGGCATGTTTTTCCAAAACCTTCAAATCTTGCTGCGCCTGCAAAGAAAAACCACCAAATAAAATGGCCAATCCAAGAGAGAGTAATTTTTTCTTCATAGTTTGTTTTTTATCTATATTTTTATACCTAGTTTGTAACAAAACTAAAAAAAAATTATCACGTAATTTTATTTTCAGTTTGCTTATTTTTTTTAGATTTTTAACATCTTTCAAGAGAAATCAGAGAAATAAGCACATTTATTCAAATACAATATGAAAAAAATTTGTCTAATTGAGGACGAAGCAAGTTTGTCGGATTTAATCAAAATGAATCTAGAAATTGATGGATATCATGTGGATACAATCATACATGGAACTGAAGCTTTCTTGCGGGCAAGTGAAATGGAAAGTTTTGATTTAGTGATACTTGACGTGATGCTTCCCGAAGTGAGCGGTTTGACCATTTGCAAAGAAATTCGCAAAAGTTCAAAGGTTCCGATTTTGTTTTTATCAGCCAAAGGAACAACACAAGACAGAATTGCTGGACTGAAACTCGGCGCCAATGACTATTTACCAAAACCATTTGATTTAGAGGAACTTTTACTTCGTGTTCAAGTGTTGATTGAAGGCGTAGAAGACATTCAAGCAGCACCGATCAAATTGACCATCGGAAAATTAGTGATCGATTTTGCTATGTTTCAAGTCAAAAATTCCGAAACTGGAGAAATTCACGATTTGAGCAAAAGAGAAATCGATTTGTTGAAACTTTTCAACGAAAAACGTGGATTGGTCGTTTCAAGGGAGGAAATATTGGACAATCTTTGGGGAAGTGACCAATTTCCGACAGCGCGAACAATAGACAACTACATTTTGGCGTTTAGAAAACTCTTTGAATTGGATCCTAAAAATCCACAATATTTTCACAGCATTCGCGGTGTTGGCTATAAATTCACCTTAGATGATTAATTTTGCAGCAATGACTGACATAAATAAACAATTACGATACGACAAAGCATACTTAAGATTGGCGCAAACTTGGGCTGATTTATCTCATTGCAACAGAAAAAAAGTCGGTGCCATCATTGTGAAAGATGGAATGATTATTTCCGATGGATACAACGGCACGCCTGCAGGTTTCGACAATTGCTGCGAAACGGAAACGGGTGAAACACAATGGTTTGTTTTGCACGCTGAAGCCAATGCGATTTTGAAAGTGGCCAAATCAACCAATAACTGTGTTGGTGCAACTTTGTATTTGACACTTTCGCCTTGCAAAGATTGCAGCAAATTGGTGTTGCAAGCCGGCATCAAAAGAGTCGTTTTTATCAATGATTACAAAGACACAACGGGTGTAGATTTCCTTAAATCCGCTGGTTTAGAAGTGATACAAATTGAAAATCCAACAGATGGAGAATAATAATTCAAAATACTTTTTGATTCCTTTGGGATTCGCTGTTTTTCTTTCCGCTGGTTTGTGGATTGGATTTCACCTTTCTCCGGGAAGTGAAAATCTTTCCGCAGGTCAACAGAAATATGGTAAAATGCGAGACATTATCGAGATTCTCGACAAAAAATACGTGGACCCACTCAATGCTGACAAGCTTTTTGAAAAGACCTTCAGCAATATGTTGCACAAATTGGATCCGCACAGCAGTTACATTTCTGCCGCTGAATTGCAATCTGCGAATGAACAAATTGAAGGTCATTTTGGTGGCGTTGGTGTGCGATTTAGCATCATCCGAGATACAATTTGCATCACGCACGTAATCAACGGTTCGCCATCACAACGCGCTGGATTGTTGGCTGGAGATAGAATTATCCAAGTAGGCGGAAAATCGATTGCATCTAAAAAAATCAAGAATGAAGATGTGATGAAAATGTTGAAAGGTCCAGAAGAAACGCCTGTCAAAGTGGTCGTTTACAGAAACAAGAAAAAACTGCCAAAAACAATCATCAGAGGTTCTATTCCAATTGAATCCATTGTGTGCGCAACAATGTTGAATAAAAATACGGGCTACATCAAATTAGACCAATTTTCAGTTGAATCTGCGCGCGAATTTAACCGTGCGGCGCTCAAATTGAAAGCTGCTGGAATGACCAAATTGATTTTCGATTTGCGCAACAATGGCGGTGGCGTGTTGCAAGTGGCGACCCAAATTGTGGATGAATTTTTGAAAGACGGCGCTGTGATTGTGACCACCAAAGGTTTGCACACCAAAAAAGAAATTTACACTGCTTCGCTTCGCGGAAACCTGGAAAGAACAGAAGTGGTTGTTTTGATCAACGAAAATTCAGCTTCTGCGAGTGAAATTGTGGCTGGTGCCTTGCAAGACAATGACCGTGCGACAATTATGGGAAGACGTTCATTTGGAAAAGGCTTGGTGCAGGAAGACATCGGACTGAAAGACGGAAGCAACCTGCGTTTGGTCGTTGCGCGCTATTACACGCCGACCGGACGATGCATTCAGAAACCGTATACGGATGATTACGAAGAATATTACAAAGACCAAATGAACCGTTACGAAAATGGCGAATTGTATGCCATCGACAGCACACTTTTGGTAGATTCTTTGAGATTCGAAACGCCGAAAGGCAAGGTAGTTTATGGCGGCGGCGGCATTTTGCCAGATGTTTTCATTCCTTTGGATACAACTGGTTCGAGTTGGTATTTCACCGCGTTGCGATACAGCCCCGCTTTTCAGAATTTTGCTTTCGATTTTGTTTCCAACAAGAGAAATCAGTGGAAAAACCCGATTGAATTCAAGAACAAATTCAACGTTTCGGAACAATTGCTCGATCAATTTTTGACTTACGCAGAAAAAGTCGAAAAAATCAAAAAAAGCAAAAGTGAATTGGCATTGAGCAAAAACCTCATCAAGCAAACGTTAAAAGCCGAAATCGCCCGACAAATTTGGACTGAGCAAGGATATTTTACGGTTACTTGTGATTATGATAAGGAGGTTCAGAAGGCGTTGAAGTATTTGGGGAAGTAAGGTGAAATGTAAGTTGCGCGTAGCTAGCCGAATTGAGTTGAAGATGCGTAATGAAAGCTATTTCATGCGCGAATTATTAATTTCTCAGAAATCTGTAACTGAGACAGAAAGCAGAAGGTTATTTTTTGAATTTCGTTATCTTTGAAAAATGAAAAAGAATCTTTACATAATTGCTGGTTGTAATGGCGCAGGAAAAACTACTGCTTCATTTACAATTTTACCAGAAATTCTGGATTGTAAAGAATTTGTAAATGCCGATGAGATCGCAAAAGGTTTATCTCCTTTCCAACCTGAAAAGGTTTCGTTTGAAGCTGGAAGAATTATGCTGCGAAGAATAAATGAACTTTTGGAATCAAATCAAAATTTTGCTTTTGAAACTACCTTGGCTACAAAAAGCTATAAATCAAAAGTCATTGAGGCAAAAAGTAAAAACTACAATGTTACTCTACTCTTCTTTTGGCTTCAAAATGTAGAGCTGGCAATTGAACGCGTAAAAACCAGAGTATCAGAAGGAGGACATAATATAGAACTTGATGTTATAAAACGTAGATATTTAAACGGCATAAAAAATCTTTTTGAAATTTATCTTCCAATTGTTGACGAAGCAATGATTTTTGATAATTCAGAAGGAAAACATGATTTGATTGCTGAAAAAACTTTCGATTCTGAAATCGACATTTTGAATCAAATTAAATTTGACAAACTTAAAAACTATTATCATGAAGCAATTTAAAAGAACTCCAAACCAAACAAAGATCCTAGAAGGAATGGATAAAGTTTACGATAAACTGATTGAGTTTAAAAAGAAGATGAATAGCGAACTTGTTATACTTAAGGATAATAAAATCACGAGAGTAAAACCATAACACTTCTTGGTAATTTCCAACTTTATTTGTTGCGGCCGATAATTCACAAAATAAAAACCCCAAAACCAAAATCGAGGTAAATGTTCCGAATGGAAATAATCCCATTTTTTAGTCCGTTCATTTTGAAAAAAAACAATTCATTGAATCTCTCCGCCCTTTCAGCAAATGCAAATACTTTTTGATGCGTTTTTATGCTTTTTATTTATATTTGAGTGAATGAATTGGAATGCAAGTTGTGCAAGTAAATAAGTTATGGGCAAGTTTGAAAAATGACACAGAGGTTGGAAAACCAACAACTTTTGATACATTTTGACAGTTATTCATGACCGACAAGAAAATTCAATTACAAAAAGTGGAGATCAGAAATCACTCTAAAAAACGGGGCGCCACAGAAAAGCCAAATGTGTTTAGGATAATTAAAATCAACAAAAAATGAAAAAAAATTTAATCTTTTTATTCTCTTTATTATTTTTTATAAACTATAACGTTTATTCCCAAAAAATAAAACTTTTAACCTCATACGAAAAAAATGTAGAAAATGGCAGCCGTTATGTTGCTGTGTTAAGTGACAATTCCATTTGGTGGTATGCTCCAAATGATTCATGGAAAAAATCATCCAGCGAAGGTCTACCCGATAAGTTAGACATAAAATTTATATCTGCTTATGATAAGAACATCGAAAATGGAACTCGCTATGTTGTAGTGTTAAGTGACAATTCCATTTGGTGGTATGCTCCAAATAATTCTTGGAAAAAGTCATCCACCGAAGGCCTTCCAAACGGGTATGTAATTACTCAATTTCAGGCATATGACAAAAATGTCGAAAATGGAACTCGTTATGTTGCTGCATTAAGTGATGGGAGTATTTGGTGGTTTTCACCGAACGGTAACTGGAAAAAATCTTCTTCCGAAGGATTGCCTAATTAAAATCGATCTATCTATTTTGATAAAAAATATTTAATAAACCAGTCCATAAATGAACCTACAAGAAATGACAGACCGAGACTTTAAAATAGAATTTGAAACATTAGTAAAGGAAGTAGTCACACCTATTTTCCAAGGACTTGAGTTTAAAAAAAACGGAAATAATTTCTACAGAGAAATACATTGAATCGGACAAACCTTTAATGTTCAACAAAGCCAATGGAACTCTAAAGATGACAAGACTTTTGTTTTTAATCTTGGACTAATTAACAAAGAAACCTATTCTGAAATTTACAACAAAGAACTTCCAAAATTCCCAAAAGAATATGACTGCCAAATCAGACTAAGACTTGGACTCTTGATGAACAAAGGCGACAATTGGTATGACTTAAACAAGCGAATTGACTTTTCAAAACTTAAAGAACAGATTAATCACGACCTTAAAACTTTTGCAGTTCCTTTTTATGAAAAATATTCAGACCCTAAGAAATGGCTTGACTTCTTTGAATGGAAGTATGAACCGCTTACAAGTCCCGTAGGAAAGTTTTTAATTTTAGAACGATTAGGACAACGAGACAAAGCGGAAATATTTTGGAATAAACTATATAACGAAGCATTGACACCAAAACCAAGCTTAAGCGAAATTAACACAAAGAATGGAGAAATAATTAGAATCGAATCTGAGCCGAATGTATATAAAGAATGGGTTGGTAGACTTGAGGACTTTGCAAAAAGAAAAAACGTAGAGCTGAAAATTACGCCCTGTAACAGCGCCTTGCCAAAAGAAGGGCAGTCGTGGTTAAAGAAACTTTTTAGATCCGAATAAACATTAGTCTTAACTTGATAGGTTGGTGCTTCGAAAACCCAGTCTTCGGCAAGCAGCAAACCTTTATGCATAACTAAAATGACAGACGTACAGATAATATCTTGGATTTTTTTAGCGGCTTTGCAGATTTTGAAAACGTTCATGGTGAAAAAACCAATTCATTGCATCTCTCAGCCCTTTCAGCAAATGCAAATACTTTTTGATGCGTTTTTTACGCTTTTTATTTATATTTGAGTGAATGAATTGGAACACAAATTACGCATTGAAGTACCTGATCGGAAACATTTAAAGTGATGTAACCATTCTATGAAATCATGTTATTGAATAACAACGATTAAATTAAGAATTACTTATGCGATTAACGATCTTATTTTGTCTTTTTGCCACTTTCGGATTTAATCAAATTCCAGCATATCGGCAAAAACAACTTGACAGTATTGTCACAAATTTGAATAAAAATATTCTCAATAATCTTGACTCCGTTCATGCAGCACTTCACTTTACTGGTGTAGATGATGAAGAACGTGTGTTTCTTTATTATGGTTTAATTGCAATCCAATATAAGTATGACCATGACCGAATGGGCGATAAAAATGCTAAAGAATATTCTGCTTATTATGTCGCGCAGAAGAAAAAAGCAGTTTGCAGAGATTTTGCATTAGTCTTCGAGGAGCTATGCAAACGGAGCGACATCCCTTGCGTGATTGCTTATGGAAGAGTTGGCGTGCCTCTGCGTCAGGGTATTTTGGACATTTTTAAACGGAAAATAATGCGCGTCAACCACGCTTGGAATATTGTGAAAATTAACGAGAAATGGCATCCCGTTGATCCAACTTGGAGCAAAATTGATTCAATTAATAAATACTATACTTACGACAATACAGGTCGCAAAAAATACACGGGAAAAGTTAAAATTTCCAATCGCGAATACTACGAAAAAGAACCACGAGATTTTTATAGAAAGCGCAAGGCCATTCACCCAGCTTATTACTGCATGGATACGGTTTATACCTATAAAACTTCCCGAAAGAAATATAAGAATCGAAAAATTTACAAAACTGGCTATAATTTTAATGCTGCGCTAGATAGTATGAGCTTGAATAATGATTATGAAATAAAAAATGAATTCCAATCTGCATTGACTTCTTATTCTAGACTCAATTTTATCTATTTATTTCTATCTAGAGACTTTAAATTTCATGAAATCAAGTATTCGAAATTTGACCAACCAACGGCACACAATTGTGATGAACATTTAACCGAAATGGAAAGAAAATTAAAAATCGTAAAAGATGAACTTGGCTATGACTTCGGACAGAAGTTTAATGAACATAAAGATGAAGTGCAAAAACTAAAAAAGAAACTTGCCCGAAAAGAACAATCCCTTTCCCAAAAGTGAAGCTGTCAGCCCTTTTTGCAAACGTAAATACTTTTTGATGCGTTTTTACGCTTTTTATTTATATTTGAGTGAATCAATTGGAATGCGAGTTGCGCTTAGCGAGCCTAATTGGGTTGGATATGCGCAATATAATTGCGCTTTGTTGCGCAAATAAGTATGTTATGGATAATTACAATTATGCTCAATTACATTCGTGAAAATATAGATAATGCTCAGGAACAGGCAAAGCAAAAAATTAGCTTAATGCTTGAAAAAATGGATTATAAATTAAAAACTGACATTCATAATACAGTTGGTATTGAAACAAGGATTTATCAATGGACGAATACTAAGAAAGACCACTGCATACAATTGATTTGGGATGGCAAAGAAGATTGGTTTGATTTAGGAGAATTTAAATACACAAATGATTTGAACTATTTAAATGCGAATCAAATAGTACTCGTTCCTTTAAATAGAACAAAATGGATTAATAGAAAGAACTATATTGATAAGAAGGTTGACGAATTAATTGAAGCAATAACTAAAAAAATATCCATAACAG
>JBFYPS010000068.1:0-2549 GCA_041303135.1 Crocinitomicaceae bacterium
GATATAGACAGGTATTGCGTTTGTGGCGTAGAAACGGTTTACTTCAATATAAAAGCAGATTTGGTCGAAATTGTAACCATCATTGGGCGACAAGATTTTTAACCAATTTAAAATGAATCACTTAATTTCTTATAAGCAAATCAAAAAAGGGTCAAAACAACGCTGATTTTGACCCTTTTTTTTATAATAAAGATAAATTAAAGTAATGAAACGCCTGTCATGCTTGCTGGTTTTTTCAATCCCATGATCTCGAGAATTGTGGGTGCAACGTCGCCTAAAACTCCGCTTTTGATGGCTGTTCGGTCTGGATCAATCAAAATAATCGGCACAGGGTTCGTAGTGTGCGCTGTGTTGGGCGAACCATCTGGATTGATCATCGTTTCGCAATTGCCATGGTCAGCAATCAAAATAGTGGTGTAGTGATTTGCCAAAGCGGTTTCAATCACTTCTTTTGCGCATTGATTCACGGCTTCGCAAGCTTGAATGGCGGCTTCCATCACACCCGTATGTCCGACCATATCGCCATTGGCAAAATTTAAACAAACAAAATCAACCTCGCCTTTTTGCAATTCTGGAATCAAGGCATCTTTCAATTCGAAAGCACTCATTTCGGGTTGCAAGTCGTAAGTAGCCACTTTGGGTGAGTTTTTCAAAATGCGTGTTTCGCCTTCAAAAGGTTCTTCGCGACCGCCAGAAAAGAAAAACGTAACGTGTGGATATTTTTCGGTTTCTGCAATTCTGATTTGTTTTTTGCCAGCGTTTTCCAACACTTCGCCCAACGTTTCTGTAATGTTGTCTTTGTTATAAACCACGTGAATATTTTGATAGGTTTCATCGTAATTGGTCATCGTTACGTAGTGCAATTTCAAAGCGTGCATATTTTGCTCATGGAAATCTTTTTGAGAAAGTGCTTCGGTCAATTGACGGCCTCTGTCGGTTCTAAAATTAAAGAAAATCACGACATCGTCTGCTTCAATCAATGCTTTGGGCTGGTTGTTTTCGTTTACCATCACAATGGGTTTGATGAATTCATCTGTCACTGCGTTGTCATAGTTTTTTTGGATGGAAACCGCAGCGTTTGTTGATGGTTCGCCTTCGCCATGCACCAACAAATCGTAAGCGAGTTTCACACGTTCCCAACGTTTGTCGCGGTCCATCGCATAATATCTACCGCAAACAGAGGCAAGTTCGGCGTGTGTGCCTTGCATGAAATTTTCTAAATCTTGGATGTATTTCTTGCCCGATTTCGGATCGACATCTCGGCCGTCGGTAAATGCATGGACGAACACTTTTTGAAGTCCGTAGGTTTCGGCAGCTTCGAGCAGTCCGCGCAAATGCGAGGTGTGCGAATGCACGCCGCCATCAGATACGAGTCCGAGGAAATGTACTTTTTTGTTGTTTTGAGCAGCATATTCGAAGGCTTCTTGCACCACTTTTTCTTGGCTCAAGGTTTTGTTTTGCACCGCCAAATTGATGCGCGTCAGTTCTTGATACACAATTCGACCTGCGCCCAGGTTCATGTGTCCAACTTCGGAATTGCCCATTTGACCTTCGGGAAGCCCTACGTTGAGGCCGTCGGTGCGCAATTCGGCATTGGGATATTTGTAATACAATCCGTCAATAAATGGAGTGTTGGCATGGTCGATGGCAGAAACCTCAGGATCAGGCGAATGTCCCCAACCATCTAAAATCATCAAAATCACTTTGTTGTTCATATCGATTGTTTTTGGGTTAGCCCCGATGGACGCAGCAAGCCTTTTGAAAGGGAACGCTATTTTTTCTTACTTTTTGAGAGCGACTTTAGAAGCTCCTCAAAAAGTGTAGAAAAAAAGCGTGGACTGAAAAAGCTTGTCGCAAACAGCGGGAAATAGCTGCTAAAATTAACTACTTTTTTTGAAAATATTATAATCAACAAAGTAACGAATACTTATGGAAAAAACGTGATTTAAATTGTTTTCAAAAAGGCGAGAAACGTTTTCGTTGATATTTTTTTGGATTTGATTGTTGAAATTTTGTGCATTGTTTCTATAAAGCACCGAAATTTCGCTTCCGGGAGCAAACCACCAAGAGTAGGAGAGGTCGAAATTCCAGAGGTTGAAGTTGGAATCGCGATTGTTGGTATAAAGTGTGTTTTCGATGAATGAACCATCAGAAAGCAATGTGTGGTATTTGATGTTATCGGCGTAGGACCAATAATAACGGCCGACGAGGTTGATGTTCATTTTGTTATTGATCGAAATTTTGCTGTTCAAACTGTTGGTTACGGTGGTTCGATTGCGTTCGCCTAAGATGATTTGGTTTTCGAAAAAATCGACCCAACCGATGTCGCTTTTCTGGTTGAAATAGTTTAGTTCGTAAACGAGTGCCACACTGTTTGACAGGCGATAGCGCGGACTGACGTAAAACCCTCTGTTTTCTCGGTTGATTTGATCGGATTTTCGGTAGTTCAACTCAAAATCGAGTGCAAATTTTCGGTTGTAGTTGGTGGAAATGTAAACCCAACCGCCAATGTTTCGAGGAAGGTTGAGCCATTGTCCTGCCACACGTGA
>JBFYPS010000069.1:0-2501 GCA_041303135.1 Crocinitomicaceae bacterium
TGTTTTGTCTTCTTTACAAGATGAAAACGCTAGAAAAAAGAAAAGTATGATGACAATTTTTAAATGCATCAGTGTCAGATTTAAGTTACATCGTTGAAATGTACGAAATCATTTGTGAATCAGCAAACTCAATCTACGTTTTTCTCTTTTTCTTTTTCGCTGCTGGGAAAAGAATGTTATTCAAAATCAAACGATATCCGGGAGAATTTGGGTGTAAATTCAAGTCTGTTGGCGGATCTCCAACCATGTGTTGAAAGTCTTCAGGATCATGTCCTCCGTAAAAAGTCCAAGTTCCTTGTCCCATTTCGCCGTGTAAATAACGCGCAGTTCCTAAAGATTTATTTTCGCCTAAAATTAAGACATTCGGTTTGATCAAATCTTTTTTGAAGTCAGTTGTTTGTCCCATAAATCCATCAATCACATCTGTATGACATTGGGTCAACATCGTAGGTACAATATCCCATTTGGCAGAAAAATCAAACAAAGTAAATTTATCTTGGTTTTCAGGTAAGCGGTGCAATTCGGTGCCATCGATATTTGAATATTCGTACATCAAAGGATCTTTCACCAATAAAAAATCTTTGAAAGCGAAAGTATTGCCGAAATCCAACTCTTGCTGACAATTTGGATCTATTCCATCGCCATCGTACATGTATTCGCAAATGTCCGTATTGTGAGCTGCTAAAGCGATATCGTAACTATCAGTTCCACTGCACATGGTGAACAAAAATCCGCCGCCTGCGACAAAGTTTTTGATGTTGTTAGCAACTTGCAATTTCAATTCCGAAACTTTTTGAAATCCCAACATTTTGGCATCGGCCTCAGCGTCTTCGACTTGCTTTTTGTACCAAGCTTCTCCTCGGTATCTCGCATAGAATTTCCCGTATTGTCCCGTAAAATCTTCGTGATGTAAATGCAACCAATCGTATTTTGGTAAAACTCCCATTACGACAGCTGAATCGTAAATTTTGTCGTAAGGAATTTCGGCATATTCCAACACCATAGTTACCGCATCGTCCCAAGGCATCGTTCCCGCAGGCGTATAGACCGCAATTTTTGGCGCTTTTTCAAGCTGCACGACCTCCTGATTCACTTCAGGATTCGCAATTTGGTTTTTGATAGAATTCGCTTGACCGTCAGAAACGATTTCATATTTCACTCCGCGAATTATCAATTCTTCTTCAACTGCTTTCAAATGCGGGAAAAGAAAAGAACCACCGCGATAATTGAGTAACCATTCGATCACCAAATCATTTTCAAGCATCCAAAAAGCGACACCATAAGATTTAAGGTGATTGGTTTGCGTTTCGTCCATTGGAACAAGAATTTGAGAACTTCTTCCGAGATTGGCAATCAAAGCGAAAATGAATACTAAAAAAATAGATTTCATGGTTAAACAGTTGTGTTTATAAATACACTAAAATTGCATTAAAATGGCGTTTCATCAAGTTGATCGAAGTTGAAATTGTCTTCCGCCGCATTCATTTTACTTGGAATCGTGTAACTAGAAATCGAACTTGCCTCGTCAAAATTTTGATTGGCATTCATTGCAGAACTGATCACTGGTTCAAATTCTGCGCCAAAAGAATCGAGGTTTTCAAATCGTGCAAATTCACCGATAAAACGAAGTCTTACGCTGTCTGTTGCACCATTTCTGTGTTTAGCGATGATAATCTCTCCTACTCCTTTGTTGGATTCACCGTCTTCATTTTGATGTAAATCATAATATTCAGGACGGTAAATGAATGACACTATATCCGCATCTTGCTCAATCGCACCTGATTCACGTAAGTCTGATAAAATTGGTCTTTTGTCGCCACCTCGCGTTTCCACCGAACGACTCAGCTGAGAAAGTGCGATAACCGGAATATTTAATTCTTTGGCGATTTCTTTAATCGAACGAGAGATTGATGAAATTTCTTGCTCACGATTTCCTGGACCTTTGGTCCCACCTGCAGTCATCAATTGCAAATAATCGATTACCACCATTTGGATATCGTATTGCATTTTCAATCTTCGGCATTTGGCACGTAAATCGAAAATACTGATTCCAGGCGTATCATCAATATAAATTGGTGCCGTTGCTAGTTTTGAGATGCGTGAATGCAATTGTTGAAATTCGTGTTCAGCTAAATTTCCTTTTCTCAATTTTTCAGCGGGAATTCTTGATTCACTTGAAATCAAACGTTTTACCAACTGAACAGACGACATCTCCAAAGAGAAAATCGCTACACCCATTCCATAATCAACCGCCGTATTTCTAGCCATAGAAAGAATGAAAGCCGTTTTTCCCATCGCAGGACGCGCGGCAATTACAATCATATCAGAACGTTGCCATCCTGATGTTAATTTATCTAGTTCTCTAAATCCAGTTGGAACACCTGAAATTCCGTCTGTATTTTTGGATGCTTTTTCGATTTCCATGATGGCTTCGCGCACTACGTTTTGCATTACATCCACATTCTTTTTCATATTGTTTTCAGCAATAGAAAATAAGTCCG
>JBFYPS010000070.1:0-4709 GCA_041303135.1 Crocinitomicaceae bacterium
CCGTGCCTGATGGTAGTTTGACAGATTTGACGATGATTGTTAGAAATCCGCCAAGTGTAGAACAAATCAACGCCGCGTTTTTAGAAGCTTCAAAAACCAATTTGAAAGGAATTTTAAGTTATACTGAAGATCCGATTGTCTCAATTGACATCGTGGGAAATACTCACAGTGTCATCTTCGACAGTCTTTTGACTAGCGTAATTGGAAATATGGTCAAAGTCGTGGGTTGGTACGACAATGAAGCAGGTTATTCAAATCGTTTGATTGATTTAATTCAAAAAATCTAAATAATTTATCACCATTTAAATTATTCCTGCACGTAAATCCAAGCTTTGTCTAAATTATCCATCGCTTGATTTGCTTCAGACATAGAAGAATATGAACCAATACTTACCAATGAAAGACCACCTTTCATAATAATTGAAGCATTTGCACCTTGTTTTTGTACAAATCTTTCTGCGTTTGAAGAAACTGTAAAGGAACCAACAATGACATGGTATTTTCCGCTGCTTGTATTTTCAATTGGAGCTGGTTTAACTTTAACTTTAACTTTTTCTTTAACTTTCTCTTTTACTGGAGTTTCAATTGGCGTAACAGGAATTACCTCTGCTGGAATTTCTTCTTCAATTTCCTCTTCACTTTGAATATCAGAACTACTTTCAGAATTAATTCGTTCGTCCTCTGCTGCTTCTAATTCTTCAGCTGAATTATTCAAATTTTCAATTGAAACTGTATCAATTTGTTTTTGTTCTTTATCTTCAGAATTTTCAATAAAAGGGATGTATTTTTTGACTTGATCATAAAACATGAATGTCAAAATCCCTCCAGTGAAACCAAGGCCTAAAAGCACCATTAAAATCCAAAAGAATGCGCCTTTTTTCTTTTTTTCTTTAGCAACTTTCTCTTTTTTAGGTTTGATTTCTGTTATTTTTTCTTGTGCTTTCGTTTCAGTCTTGATTTGTTCCTTTGGTTCAGACTTAACTTGCTCTTTCGGAGCCTTGTTTTGTGTTATGCCTGCTTTTATTTCTTTGCTTACCAAAGAACTTCTTTTGGGTACGTAGGTATTTTCAACTTGTACTTTTTCCTCTTGTTGTGTTCTAGAAGCAATCGGGTCAGGACTTGCAGTAGCAGGAACATCCAAAAATTCTATTTTCGGTTCTTCAGGGTTCGTTTTTACTTCTTCCTCGATTGTGCTTTCAGAAACAATGTTTTCAGGAACAACGGTTTCAGGAATAATAGTCTCAGGAACAATCGGCACTTGTTCAATTGGCGTTTCAATTTCCTCAACTTCTTCCACGATTTCCTGAACAGGAGAATTTAAAATATCGTCTAAAGATTTTGCTGCTGGTTCTTCACTTTTTGTTTCGATTATTTCAGCAGGTTCATCAACTTTTTCTTCCTTTATTTCTTCGATTGATTCGTTTTCAATCGTTTCAACTTTATCAGGAACTTCAATTTCAATGATTTTTATTTGGTCTTCAGTTTCTTCCTCTTGATCTTCGTAAACCGCATAATCTTCAAAGAAGACTTCATCATTTTTCTTAAAAAAGTGACCTAATTTTCCTAAATTGAAAACCAATCCATTGTCAATTTTCTCTTTGATTTCTTCGACAAAAGTTTTCACTTTTGCTCTGGCTTCCTCTTCAGCGATATTTTCCTTTTCGGCAACAAATTTGGCTAATTTCCCATCATCATAATTCAAATAGGACAAAAACATCATTTCACCAGTTTTTATACTTGTAACAGTTAACGCACCTAATTTTGGTAAAATTATCGTGTTTTCCTCTAATAAAACCTGTTTGATATAATTATCCATGATTCAAATTTTGCCATGAAAATACAATTTATTTTTGAATTGCTATGTGATATAATAAAACACCTAATTTTTAGTTACAACCTAAGTTCATTTCAAGTTTTACTTACTTTTGAAAAATCAATCTTGAATCTCAAAAAAATCTGCGCATGAAATTATTCCATGAAAAGCTAAATATTGTTTCCAGTCACATTCATTCAGGTGATTATCACTTGGGATTTAGAAAGTTAGTCGATTGTGTTTTAGATACCCAAGACAAGGTATTTTATAAATTGTGCATCGACTTTGCTGATTGGAACGAATCTGATTTTAGAAATGATGCTGAGTTTGTGGAAAGGGCGCTTGAATTAATACAAAAATTAGAAAAATCGACTTTCGAAATTAAATTGGATAAAAAACCCTTGTTGGTTGCCGAAAATGTTTCAAAAGTTTACGGTGGAAGAAAATTTAAATTGGGTGATATTTCAATTTCGATTCACGAAGGAGATGTTTGGGGCTTGGTAGGTGAAAATGGCAATGGAAAAACCACTTTGTTGCGCATCTTGGCGAAAGATTTGAAATTTGATCATGGAAATTTACAATATCAAATCGATGAAAATGCAAGCAGCGATTATGATTTGAGAACAAAATTGACCTACATTCCACAACGAACACCCAAATGGTATGGTTCTTTGAAAACCAATCTGAAATTTGCAGCTTCACATTACGGAATCAAAGGCGAGGAAAATGAATTGATCGTTTTAATGATGATTATTCGCTTCGGATTGTGGAAATACAGAAATCATAATTGGGATGAACTTTCCTCAGGCTATAAGATGAGGTTTGAATTGGCGCGCACATTTTTAAGATCACCCAAATTACTTTTGTTAGATGAACCATTGGCAAATTTGGATGTGCTCGCGCAGCAATTGATTTTGGAAGACTTGAAAAATTTGTCGCAAAGTCTTTCTAATCCTTTGGGAATTATTTTGAGTTCTCAACAATTGTTTGAAGTAGAGAAAATTTCTGACAAAATCTTATTCTTGAAAAATGGCGCTCCAACGCATTTGTCGAATGCCAATGAAGAAGAAGAGCAACTGACTGTTTTAGAACTAGATATTCTAAATTCAAGGGAGCAATTGAATGCTGCCTTAGATTCAATTGCTGGTCATGAAATCAAGTTTAACGGTGGAACCTATTTGGTCAGTATTCCAATCAAAAATGGTATGAATCAAATTTTACAAGCATTGGTGAATCACAACATTCAAATTAGGTATGTGAGAGATATTTCTCAATCAACAAGAAGATTATTTATCTGATTTAAGCTACAAGAAATGAACAAATTAAAAAAAATAAATCAATATTTATTGGAAAATTATCCAATAACATGGCATTCAAAGTTTTTACAACTGCTAATAGCGGGAATCTTTGGCTGGATAGTCTCTTTTATAAGTGGATATCTTCTTTTTGGGTTAAATGAACTCAAATACCATGAAGTCAGAGATTTTTATTCTGACAGCAGTTTCGTAAGTTTTCATGTGATTTATTGCTTGATAATCATTTGTATTTGGGCGATTTATTATTATAAAAACAATGCGATTAAAAGCTTTTATCCGCTCAGTAAATTGTACTTTGTAAAGCTGTTTAGTCAATTATTTATCGCATTTACATTACTTGTTTCTGCCTATTATCCATTCACTTATGGATCAATTTCCAGGGTGAAAAATGAGCTTCAAATAACCGAAACAGAAGCAAAAATCGCTAAGTTAAACTTAGGTGCAGCTTTAATTTTGAATAATAAATCGATGTATCACATTGATAACAATAAAGCAATTGTAAATCAAAAGTTGAGCTCTATTTACTACAATGATATTTCCAATGTTTGGGAGGATGAAAATAGCTACATGTATTATCCTCATAAAAATGAAGATACTTACAGTGGATCGAATTTGTTTCGTGGTGATTTTGCTGATTTGCACGATTCGCTTTCAACGCAAATTGACAATTACAAATATCTATTTTTCAAAACAGTAGATAAATTTGAAAGCGCCGATAGTTGTGAAAGTAATTTATTTGTGACAGATTTTGTACAACTTCCGAATAGCGAAAACTTGCACGTTTATGATTTTCAAAATTTGAATGCATGGGGTTTCGAGTTCGGAACTATCTACACACAAAGATCTACCAATATAGAAATCACAAATCAAATTTTGCGCTGGTCAAAAAATCGCGAATTTGATTCTATTCAATTGGCAATTAATGATTTCATCAATGTTTGCAAGGAATATAAAATTGACTTAAGATTGGATCCTAAAATTATCCTTAAGTATTTGAAATTGAAGGAATTTAATCATCTTGAAAACATAACAGGACAATATGAAAATAATTATAATAATAGAATCGATATACGTGATTTTTCTTATCCAGAGGATTACGATATGATCATGAAATATGCAAACAATGATTTAGCTGTTTCGCAAGATGATAGTAGTGCTTTTTGTGTAGCCTTAGAAAGACAAAACATTTACTTTTTTGAAAAAGAAGAAATGAGAAGTTTGTTGGAAAATTATGAAATGTCACACTCCAATCGATTTGACAATGGATTTATGGGGATGTTTTTTCTTGGATTTTTCTTGGCTTTTCTATTCGTCTTGTTTGAATTTGCGAATATTGTAAGTTTCTTAATTGCGATTCCAATTGGTGGTGTATTGATGATTTTGGTTGCTTTAGGTTTGATATTTATCAATTTAAGTGGGAGTTTTAATTATGATAATTATGATTATCATTCAAGGGAAAAGAATTCCATCGTATTTGTTTTTTGTATCGTTTTAGCGATTGTAGGAACAACGATTTACGGGATTTTGTCGAAAACATTCAACAAAAAAGTACTCAATGTTTTAGTGAGTATGACTTACAT
>JBFYPS010000071.1:0-4065 GCA_041303135.1 Crocinitomicaceae bacterium
AACTTTTGTTAGAATAGGAAAACCTTTGAAAAACTTTAAAGAAGATCAATTTTATTTGGCAAACAACAAATGGAGAATCAAAGCCAAACACACTGAATCTGAAGAAGAATTGAAAGAAAGAATGGCGAACTACATCAAACACGTGGCTTACATTTTGAAATCTTCAGAAGAGCGAAAAGAAGGAACAATTTCTTTTACATTTTCCTTGGGGCCGGTGAAAATTCTAAATGGTGGAATTGGAATTCATCTTTTTGATAACATTTCTGAAGAATGGAAAAATACCTATTTCAATGAAATTCAAGCATTGAGCGCCTGTCAGATTTATAAAAATTACTTGGGGAAAAATGTTTACAATGGCGCAAATTCTGGTAGTTGGGTGCATGATGACCGCTTGATTTTGGAAAGTATTTATGCTGATTTCAAATCCAAGCCAATTCCTCAGTAACTGAAAGAAGTATCATTTTTTAACTAGATTTTTTAGTAGGAAAGGAATCCACAAGGTTTTCACAATAAATTCTTCTGATTTCGTAATTAAAGAATTATCTTTGCATTTCAAATTTTTAAAAAATGATTAAAGTAACTCTTCCGGATGGATCGGCTAGGGAATATGAAAATGGCGTATCCGCAATGGATGTTGCCCTAAGTATTTCTGAAGGATTGGCGAGAAATGTTCTTGCTGCAAAAGTGAATAACGAGGTAGTTGATGCTACCCGAACGCTTCCTGGCGATTGCACCTTGAGTTTACTGACGTGGAATGATGCAGAAGGTAAATCTACCATGTGGCACTCTTCTGCGCATTTGATGGCTGAAGCGATTGAATTTTTGTATCCAGGTGTGAAACTGGCGATTGGACCTCCGATTGCGCAAGGTTTTTACTACGATATCGATTTCTTGGAGTACACGATCGTTGAAAAAGATTTGGAGAAAATCGAGCAAAAAATGCGTGAATTGGCGAAAGAAAAATTGACTTTCGAAAGAAAAGAAGTTTCTAAAGCTGACGCATTGGCTTATTTTACAGAAAAACAAGATCCTTACAAGTTGGAATTGATCGAAAACTTGGAAGACGGTCAAATCACTTTCTACACACAAGGGAATTTTACAGATTTGTGTCGTGGACCGCACATTCCAAATACTTCGCCTATCAAAGCAATTAAATTGTTGTCGATAGCAGGAGCATATTGGAGAGGTGACGAGAAAAACAAGCAATTGACGCGAATTTACGGAATCACTTTCCCAAAAGCAGCTGATTTAACTGAACATTTGGAGAAATTAGAAGAAGCGAAAAGACGTGACCACCGTAAACTAGGGAAAGAATTGGAATTATTCACTTTCTCTCAACGCGTTGGACAAGGTTTGCCATTGTGGTTACCAAAAGGTGCTGCCTTGCGTGAGCGTTTGGAAAATTTCTTGAAAAAAGCACAAAAAAGATCAGGATACGAACAAGTAATTACACCGCATATCGGAAGTAAAGAATTGTATGTAACTTCCGGTCACTACGAAAAATACGGTGCAGATTCATTTCAACCAATCAAAACCCCTGATGCGAATGAGGAATTTTTGTTGAAACCGATGAATTGTCCTCACCACTGTGAGATTTTTAAATCAAAACCAAGATCTTACAAAGATTTGCCAGCACGTTTTGCGGAGTTTGGAACAGTTTACAGATATGAGCAAAGTGGTGAATTACACGGTTTGACTCGTGTACGTGGATTTACGCAAGATGATGCACACATTTTTTGCATGCAAGAGCAAGTGAAAGATGAGTTCAAAAAAGTAATTGACTTGGTATTGTACATTTTCAAAACCTTGCATTTCGACAATTTCAAAGCACAAATTTCTTTGAGAGACCCAAATAATCCTTCGAAATACATTGGAAGTGATGAAAATTGGGAAAAAGCAGAAAGTGCAATCATCGAAGCAGCAGCTGAAAAAGGATTGCCAACAATTGTAGAATATGGAGAAGCAGCTTTCTACGGACCAAAATTGGATTTCATGGTGCAAGATGCATTGGGAAGAGAATGGCAGTTGGGAACAATTCAAGTAGATTACAATTTACCAGAACGTTTTGAATTAGAATATACGGGAAGTGACAATCAGAAACACAGACCAGTGATGATTCACCGCGCACCTTTTGGTTCGATGGAAAGATTCGTTGCGGTTTTGTTGGAACATTGCGCTGGAGATTTCCCACTTTGGTTGGCAACAGACCAAGTTGCGATTTTACCAATCAGTGATAAATTCAACGAGTATGCAGAAAAAGTTTCAGAATTGCTAAATAATTCCGATATTCGCGGATTCGTTGACGATAGAAACGAGAAAATAGGTAAGAAAATTCGCGATGCTGAATTGAAAAAAATCCCATTTATGTTGATAATTGGGGAAAAAGAAGCAGAAACGGAGTTGGTATCTGTGCGTCAAAGACTTCAAGGCGACTTGGGATCGATGAGTGCTGATGCTTTTACTAAAATTGTCGAAGAAGCTATCCAAAATGAATTAGCAACAAATGCTTAATTAATTGAATGAGAAAAGAACCAAGAAAAAGATTTACGCCACGTCAAGAGACTGAGCAACATCGAATTAATAACAAAATTACTGCAAGAGAAGTACGTTTAGTTATTGAAGGTGAGGAACCACAAGTTTTATCAACGGCAGATGCAATTCGCATGGCTGAAGAGCAAGAAATGGATTTGGTAGAAATTTCGCCAAATGCAGTTCCGCCGGTTTGTAAAATTTTGGATTACCGTAAATTCTTATACAACCAAAAAAGAAAGCAAAAAGAGCTAAAAGCGAAGCAAAGTAAAATCGTCATCAAGGAAATCCGTTTTGGACCAAATACTGACGAACATGACTTTAACTTCAAATTGGCGCATGCTAAAAAGTTCTTGGAAGAAGGAAGCAAAGTGAAAGCTTATGTTTTCTTTAGAGGAAGAACGATTGTATTTAAAGACAGAGGAGAAATTTTGTTGTTGAAATTCGTACAAGAATTAGGCGATTTAGGTGTATTAGAATCGATGCCTAAATTGGAAGGAAAACGAATGATCATCATGATTAATCCAAAGAAAGGAAAATAAACGATTGGTTTTGCCAATTGAAAGATGCTATATAGAGGTAACACTTTAAAAACGAAGAGAGATGCCAAAAATGAAAACTAAATCCAGTGCAAAGAAGAGATTCACAATCACTGGAAGCGGTAAAATCAAAAGAAAACACGCTTTTAAAAGCCACATTCTTACGAAAAAAACAAAAAAGCAAAAGAGAAATTTGACACATGCAGGATTGGTTCACAGTGCTGATGAGTCTAATATCAAATTGCAATTGTGCATGAAGTAAGACTTTCGAGTCTTAAGAACTTTGTGCCAGGTTCAGTAGTTTAACCCGGTAAATGAGTACACAAGCCTCCTGTGAAAGTGGAGCACTCTTTATTAAAAAAACAAAAAATTATGCCAAGATCGGTAAATCATGTTGCTTCAAGAGCTCGCAGAAAGAACTTTATGAAGCTTGCCAAAGGTTACTTTGGAAGAAGAAAAAATGTATGGACAGTTGCTAAAAACGCTGTCGAAAAAGGATTGCTTTACGCCTATGAAGGTCGTAAACAAAAGAAAAGAAACTTCCGTTCGTTGTGGATCACGCGTATTAACGCTGGTGCTCGTCAACATGGAATGAGCTATTCTCAGTTTATGGGCGCTTTCCACAAAAGTGGAATGGAGTTGAACCGTAAGGTTTTAGCTGATTTAGCAATGAATCACCCAGAAGCTTTCGCAGCTGTTGTAAAAGCTGTGAAAAAGTAAGCAAAGAATTTACTCTGTATAGCATTACACCCGTCAATGATTTGGCGGGTGTTTTTTTTGTTGAGATATTTATAAATTGTTTAAAGCGAAAAAAGTGAAATTAACAATGGTAACATTACATTTTTAAAAAGTTTAAAAAGTAAATTGAAAAAAATATCCTAGGAATACAACAATACAAATTTAGAATAAATGAAATGTGTTTATTTTTCGCATCGACTAAGGAATCTAAGTTGTTTCAAAGAACCCAAGGAAGCACAGCGAATCATCGATATCTGAT
>JBFYPS010000072.1:0-2994 GCA_041303135.1 Crocinitomicaceae bacterium
TTTTAGTGCTTTTGCTGTTTACCGCTTTGCTATTCATCATTGTGATGCGCGGTCGAATTAAAAGTGCCAAATTGGAGGAAGAAAAACTCAAATTGGAAAGTGAAAAATTAGCTTTGGAGCACCGTACCTTACAAGAAAGTCTTGAATTTAAAGAACGAGAACTGACCGCAAATGCACTTTATTTATTGAAGAACAACGAATTGATCACCAAAATAAGTGACAATTTACTCAAAGCAATGTCATCGTTTGACAAGGAGAATCAACAAGCGATTAGAGAAATAATATCGGAGTTGCGCGCCAATCAAAACAACAATGTGTGGGATGAATTTGAGATGCATTTTACCAAAGTACACGCACAATTTTATCCCGCGTTGCAAGAAAGATTTCCAAATCTGACATCGAATGAAAAAAAATTGTGCGCCTTTTTGCGCTTGAATATGTCAACCAAAGACATCTCAGCCATCACCCAACAATCGGTGAATAGCATTACTGTGGCGCGCTCGAGGCTGAGAAAAAAGCTCAATATCGAAGGCGAAGATGTACATTTAATCAATTTTTTGATGAGTATTTAACTCGAAAATTTGGCGCATAAAAATCTAAAAAACAGTATTTTACGATTTTTGTATTGTAAATGTAATGTCAATTTATAGGCTTGTATTTCTAATGTAATCGATACTATAGATATCTTCAACCAACGAAACCATACTTTCGATGAATCATTCTACTAATACTATTTTCAAGTCGAATGATCAAAACCCAAATTTTTAAAAGATGAAAAGAAAATTACTAATTGTCGCAGGAATTGTTTGTTTTTCAAACTTTAGTTTTTCCCAATTTATTGTCAAAGATGCTTATTTCGAATCCATGGGTGTTTCAAACCAAGGGAAAGTTGTTGGTTATGGCGAGTGGGGCGGACCATTTTCGATTTGGACTCCAGAAACACAAGCTGTGGATACCATTTATGGTTTAGCGCCAGGAAATGGAATTGGTGGACGTGCGAATTTTTCTGCGGATGGAAATTACTTGTCAGGAACTAGCATGGGAACAATTGGCTCTGAAATGTCTCGATTCAGCGTTGCGTCAGATTCTTGGACTACAGTTGGCAATTTTGGTTTCACAATAGACAACGCTGCAAGCAGTGGCTATGCGATTTCAGGCGATGGAAATTCAGTTGCAGGAAGCGCTTGGATGGATACTAACAATACAGGAGGAACGGCTGTAACGCATGCAACAGTTTGGAATCAAACAGAGGGAATCATGGATTTAGGAAGTTTGTTTTTAGATAAAAGCACGCGAATCAATGCCATTAGCAATGACGGTGCGGTCGCAGTTGGCTGGCAAGATTTTAACGGTCCATGGAAAGCGGCAGTTTGGAGAAAGAATCCAGCGGGAGGTTATTTTCCAAATCAATATGTATTGTTAGACCCTACGGGAAGTGCAACAGATGAATATAACCAAATGGGTGAAGGAACTGCGGTTTCCAACGATGGAAATTGGATTGGTGGTGCCGGAGATTTTGCGAACAACGGAAATCCTTGGATTTGGAGTCAAACAACTGGCGTGGTTGATTTAGGAACACTTTCTCCAGGCGGATCAGGTTATGTGGCAGCAATCAACGAAGATGGAACAATGGCTGTTGGAAGAATTCAAGTTGGCTCTTGGGATCCTGAATTGCCTTTCATTTGGACACCAACTGGAGGAATCCAAAATTTGAACGACTACGCAACAAACGTGATGGGAATTGATTTGGGTACAAAACAAATTTATTCAGCCAATTGCATGTCGTTGAACGGTGATTACATTGCTGGTTATGGTGTTGACAATGAAACTTTCGCATATTTTACTTACAGATTAAGTATTGCAACAGCAGGTATTTCAGAAAATGAAAAACAGGCTATCAACATTTATCCAAATCCAGCAACAGATATTTTGACCATAGAAAACATTGGTGAATCAGCATTGACTATCACCAACATCGAAGGAAAAATCATTCACAACACAACAATCAACGGAACGCAAAAAATCGATGTTTCAGCATTTGAATCAGGCGTTTATTTCCTCTCCCTTATTTCTATTAATTCTGGAAATACAGCGACTCAGAAGTTTTTGAAAAAATGATTTTCTGATCGATTAATTTTGTTTGTTTTGAAAAGCGCTCGATTGTATATCGGGCGCTTTTTTTTCATCATATTAGTCACAAAAAAATCCGCTTCCCATTCAGAAAGCGGATTTCATATCCTAAAGTTGTTCGCAATAATTATGCTTCAACCGTAATGTAATTTTCAATTCCTGGACAAGAACAAACCAAGTTTCTATCTCCAAATGCATTGTCAACTCGACGAACAGGAACCCAGTATTTGAATGTTTTCAAGTATTCAACTGGATAAACTGCTTCTTGCGGTGTGTATGGATAAGTCCACTCACGATTGATGATGCAATCTGCGGTGTGCGGTGCATTTTTGATAACGTTATTTACTTTATCAGCTTTTCCAGCTTCGATTTGAGCGATTTCTTTTCTGATTCCAATCATTGCTTCAATGAATCGATCCAATTCAGCTTTGTCTTCACTTTCTGTTGGCTCGATCATCAATGTTCCTGCCACAGGGAAAGAAACCGTTGGTGCGTGGAATCCATAATCGATCAAACGTTTTGCCATGTCAGCAACTTCAACTTCTGTTGTTTTCTTGAAATCACGACAATCTAAAATCAATTCGTGTGCTACTGTTCCGTTTGTACCTGTGTATAAAATTGGATAATAATCTTTCAATTGAGCAGCGATGTAATTCGCGTTCAAAATCGCATTTTCTGTAGATTCTCTCAATCCTTTAGCCCCCAACATTTTGATGTATCCATAAGAAATCAACAAAATCAAAGCACTTCCGTAAGGAGCAGATGAAACTGCGTGAATTGCTTTTTCACCACCAGCTTTGATTAATTCACTTCCTGGCAAGAAAGGCGCTAAATGTGCTGCAACTCCGATTGGGCCCATTCCTG
>JBFYPS010000073.1:0-5352 GCA_041303135.1 Crocinitomicaceae bacterium
TTCTGAAATTGTTTATCATGATCAGATTCAAGCCGAAATGAATAAAAATAAAGGGAAGAAAGTGACTTTTACTGTCTTAAGAAACAATCAAAAAGTGGAACTTTCGTCTGTAGTTTCTAAATCTGGTTTACTTGGTTTTGTTCCTAAGGAAATGAAAGCAATTGATAAATCTGCAATCAAAACGACACATTATTCTTTTGGAGAAAGTATTCAAAAAGGATGGAACATGGGATTCATAACTTTGGGTGATTATACAGGACAATTGAAGTTCTTATTCACAAAAAAAGGTGCTTCCTCAGTAGGTGGTTTTGGATCAATCGGAAAAATGTTTCCAACAACCTGGAATTGGCAAATTTTCTGGATGAATACAGCTTTCATTTCCATTGTGTTGGCATTTATGAATATTCTTCCTATTCCAGCACTAGACGGTGGTCACGTGGTGTTTTTAATCTATGAAATCATCACTGGAAAAGAAGCCCCTCAAAAAGTATTAGAATACGCCCAATATGTTGGATTTATGTTGTTGTTAGGATTGTTAATCTACGCCAACGGAAACGATATATACAGCGCGTTTTTTAAATAGTAATTGAAAAGAATTATATAAAAAAACCGCTTCAAATTTGGAGCGGTTTTTTTGTTTACATATAATCTTTCAAAAACGGTGACATTTCAACTTCAATGTCTTGGCGCAATTGCATCAATCTTTTCGCATATTGTTCCATGTGCTTTTCACGCTCTGTGTCTGGAATGAATTTCTTCGTCGGTCTCGGTTTACCTTCTTCATCTACAGAAACAAAAACAATTACGCAATGCGTCGTTTTTACAAATTTCGCATCTGACATTTTCCGAGAAAAAACATCCACAGCAATGTGAATACTTGAAGAGCCGGTGTAAATAACGCGCGCCATGATTTTCACCAAATTCCCAATCTGAATCGGTTGATAAAAACGAATTCCGCCAACGTAAACAGTGACGCAGTATCCTTCCGCCCAAGTCGAAGCGCAAGCATAAGCCGCTTGGTCAATCCATTTCATTACTGCACCTCCGTGTACTTTTCCACCAAAATTCACATCTGATGGTTCACTTACAAATTGAAAAGTTATTTTATCTTGCATGGGATTTTTCTATTTTTTCCTCCTTTTTTCCTCCAACCATTTCGGCACATGACTCGATTTCGGTTTCACATCGCCCAATAATTTCTCAGCCAAATCAGGTCGATTTGCTTTCTGCAAACGACTTTTAATCCAATCTCTATTTTCACGCTTGTACCAAAAGAAAAAACGATTTTGATTCAATTTTTCCTCTTTTGTTTTTACCGTATTGATTGACTTCAAAGTGTATGGATGAACACCAGAATAATAAATCACTTCAGCAACTGTCATTGGTGTTGGTGTAAAATCTTGCACTTGCTCCAATTCAAATCCCATGTCTTTGGTTTCTGCAGCCAAATTGGCCATGTCTTCTTCTTCACATCCAGGATGAGACGAAATAAAATAAGGAATCAATTGCTGATTTAAGCCGTGTTTTTCAGAAATTCGGTCGTATTTTTCTTTGAATTTATGGAAATACTTGAACGAAGGTTTGCGCATAACGCGCAACGTTGCGTCCGATGTATGTTCAGGAGCCACTTTCAATCGCCCAGAAACATGTCGCGTAATTACTTGCTCAATGTATTCGTCGTGGTTTCCATCTTCGTTGTTTTTATTGAAATCATCCACCAATAAATCGTAGCGAATACCAGAACCAACAAATGCTTTTTTGACTTTCGGATGTTGATCGACTTTGCGATACAATTCCGTCATCGGTTTATGCGAAGTATCTAAATTAGAGCAAATTACAGGATGAATACAGCTCGGGCTTGAACAACGATTACAAATTGCTTCGTCTTTTCCTTTCATTTTGTACATATTCGCAGATGGTCCGCCCAAATCTGAAATGTATCCTCTAAATTCTGGATGCGAAACAACTTCATCCAATTCTTTTAAAATTGAATTTTCACTGCGTGAAGCAATAAATTTTCCTTGATGTGCTGAAATGGTGCAAAAACTGCATCCTCCAAAACAACCGCGGTGCATGTTGATGGAAAATTTAATCATGTCATACGCAGGAATGGCACCACGCTTCTTGTATTTCGGATGCGGCATGCGCGTGTAAGGCAAATCAAATGATTCGTCAATTTCCTTTTCCTCCATCGTTTTATAGGGAGGATTTATTACCAAAGTTTGGTTTCCAACGTGTTGAATGATGCGATTCGCTTCCCATTTATTGGATTCAACTTCAACAATCTTAAAATTAGCAGCATATTTAATTTTGTCTTGCAAACAAACTTCATGACTCGCTAATTCAACCGTTTCCCATTGCTTATTTTTTGGTAATTCCAGCGAAGAATCTTGTAAAAAAGCAACTTGTTTTAAAGTTTTCAAGGAAGAAAACGGAACCCCTTTTTTCAATAAGCGCAATATTTCACGCAAAGGTTGATCGCCCATTCCATAAACCAATAAATCCGCTTTGGAATCTACCAAAATGGAAGGCATAAGTTGATCTTTCCAGTAATCGTAATGTGTAACTCTTCGCAAGGAAGCTTCAATTCCACCAATTAGAATCGGAACATCAGGAAACAATTCCTTCAAAATATTGGAATATACAATCGTCGCATAATCAGGTCTGTGACCCGATGATCCTCCAGGTGTATAAGCATCCGTAGAGCGCAAACGTTTGTTAGCAGTGTAATGATTCACCATTGAATCCATGCAACCAGCAGTTACACCGAAGAAATATTTTGGTTTACCAAATTTTTTAAAATCGCGTAAATCATCTTTCCAATTCGGTTGCGCAACGATGGCAATTTTGAAACCTTCGCTTTCGATGATACGACCAATTACAGCCGTACCAAAAGCTGGATGATCTACATACGCATCACCAGAAATCAAAACGACATCTAACTCGTCCCAACCTCTTTTTTCCAATTCTTTTGCCGTTATTGGCAACCAATCTGTTATCGGTCTCTCTTCCATTGGTACAAAATTACAGCTTTGAAGTGACAATCAATAATTCATTTCTTACAATTGAACAAAATGAGCAAATTCATGAATTCAATTGCTAATTTAGCTCCATGAATCAACGGTCAAAGATTCATTTTGTTCAATTTCATTAACTTTACAGCATGAGTATTGTTGACATTCTTATTTTAATTCCGCTTGGATACGCTGCTTGGAAGGGTTTTCAGCATGGAATTATCATCGAGGTTTTTACACTGTTGGCTTTGTTAGTTGGAATTTATGCTGGAATTCACTTCTCCGATGTCACTGCCAATTGGATGAAAAATTCGCTTGGTTGGGATTCTGAATATTTGCCTGTCATTGCTTTTACAATCACCTTTTTGGGAATAGGAGCAATGGTCTATTTTGCTGGAAAAATGATCGAGCAATTTGTGAAAGTTACTAATTTAACACCGATTAATAAAGCCTTTGGAATCGTTTTCGCAGTCTTGAAAATGACTTATTTTGTGAGCGTTTTCTTAGTTTTACTAGAATCGTATGATGAAAAAGGAGATTTTTTACCTCCTTCGATGAAAGAAAAATCATTGCTTTACAATCCAATATTGAAAGTTTCAACTACAACAATTCCTGCATTGAAAGAAAGTACCCTTTTTGTAAAAAACGCGTTACAATCAGACAGCACAGCGCTGACAGTCGACCAAATTTTGAGAGCGAAAGAAATAGCGGACAGTTTGGGAATCGATGCGGAAGATGGAAAGGAATTATACGATGTCTATCAAAAATACGAGAAAAAAGATGAATAAATTTGCAGCGATATTTTTGATTTTTTGGATTGGAATTCAACATGTTTCAGCTCAAAATCAAGCATTAATAGAACTCGGTAGCTTTGCGCAAAAAGACAAATGGATGGACATTCATGTACGCAAATCTGGACCTTATTTTGGCGTGCAACGTGGTTTATTCTGGGTTGGTGAAGTCGGTGGCGAAATGCAATTCAAAAAAGTGAAATTGGTAAAACCGGTTACACAAGCTATTCACACAGGAGTAAATTACAATTTCACACACAATGTGTTAGGATACGATGCGGGTTATTGGGTCAAATTTGGACGATTCAATTTCACTTATGGTGGAAATTTCATCATACGTACGGATTTCAAACAAACAAGTGTTGGTTTTGCACCAGTCGTCGGTTTTAAATTAACCCAATTTCACATCCAAACAGGGTATAATTTCTTAACTCCTTCAAGTACAGTCAAATTGACAAATACTTTTTTCATTGCATTGCGCTTTGTGTTGATTAACAAACGTGATTGGGACGTTGACACCAAAAAATCAAAAGACAAGAAAGGCTTTTTTCAGAAAAAATGAAGGTAGGAATCGTTGGCACTGGTCCCGCGGCTTTGATGGCAGGCAGTCAATATCTTTTACAAGGATTTGAAGTATCATTCTACGACCACAAAAAAGCACCAGCGAGAAAATTCTTAGTCGCTGGTCATGGCGGATTTAACTTAACACATTCCGAATCAAAATCAGATTTTTTGTCGCGTTACGATTGCGATGAAATCAAAAAATGTGTTGAAATATTTGATAATCAAGCATTGATTGAATGGTTAAAATTTATTGGAATTGAAACTTACAGTGGTTCGACTGGAAAAATTTTTCCTGTAAAAGGTACAAAACCAATTGATGTGTTGAATGCATGGATTACTTGGTTGAAAAAAAAAGGTGCTAGTTTCCATTTTGAACATAAAATGATCGATTTTGATTCAAATTCAATTGTTTTTAAAACAACTTCCTCCGAAATAAAAGTCAATTTTGATAAAATGGTTTTTGCTCTAGGCGGAGGCTCTTGGTCAAAAACAGGGTCAGACGCGGCTTGGGTTGAATTATTTAAATCCAAACAAATTGAAGTCGTACCACTGCAATCGAGCAACGCTGGAATGAACTATCAATTTAAAGTTCCACTCGAAAAAATGGAAGGCCAGATTTTGAAAAATGTCGTCACTTCCATTGGCGATTTTAAAAAAGCAGGCGAAGTTACTTTGACAAATTATGGTTTTGAAGGAGCAGCCATTTATCACCTGAATCGCGCTTTTCGCGAGAACCCGAATTTGCCACTTTGTCTAGATTTAAAACCACAATGGAATTTAGTGCAAGTGCTGTCTTGCTTAAAATCAGCAAAAAACAACACTGAAGGACTCAAAAAAATGAAATTTTCCAAAGCTGCGATCTTTCTCTTGAAATCAGAAACGGAAAAAGAGACATTTTTAAACCCAGAAAGTTTAGCGCTTAAAATAAAAAATTTGAGCTTGGAAATTGAATCATTGCGCCCAATGGATGAAGCTATTTCGAC
>JBFYPS010000074.1:0-9078 GCA_041303135.1 Crocinitomicaceae bacterium
AAAAAAACATTATTCATCCTTTCTTTAATCGCTCAAGTTTTTGTTTTTGCGCAAAAACAACCAGCTTTTCAAGGTCGATTAATTTATCAAATTGAATTTATTAATCCTGTAGACAGCACTCAAAATATGATTTCAAAATCAATCATTTACACCAATGACACCTTGGTGAGAGTGGAATCTGAAACTGGACAATTGGGACCTCAAGTACTGATTAAACATTTATACTTGCAAAAATACTACCTGTTGATAAACTACAACGACACCAAATTTGCGATTCAACAACATGTTCCACCAGACACTGCTGTTTCCAAATACACTTTCAAGAAAAAAATGGGAAGCAAAAAAATTGCAGGTATGAAAGCCAAAAGAGTAATTGTAAATGCCAAAAGCTTTGATAAACCAATGGAAATGTGGTATTTCCCCAAAATTAGTCCAAAATATTTAGATGTCTTAAAGGGAATCAAGGGTTTACCTGTCGATTATTTCATTCAAATGGAGGATGGAATTTTGCATTATACGCTGCAAAAAATTGAATTTTCGGAAGTCAACAAAGACCTTTTTGGAATTCCTTCTGATTTCAAGAAAGTAAGTTTCGATGAATTCTTAGATCAAATGATCCAATTGCAACTCGAAATAAAGGAATAATTTAAATTTTGTTAGCTCGATTTTCAAAACAAGTTAAGTCCGATTCTCTTGTGCATTAACACCTCATTGTTTAAACTTGGTTTTAAACCCATTTATCTCGATTGATTTCGTGATTATCTTTGTTAAATAGTCTTTCGAAATGGCACAAGAAAATGAATTTATCCCAAAGGATGAAAAAACAGAAAAGGTAGAAGAAAAAAAGGTTGAAAGTAAAGCTGAGAAAAAGCCAATTAAGGAAAAGAAAGCTCCCATCGACCCGAAAAAAAATCCTTTGGCTGCGCTTTCAAATCGCTTTGACAAAAAAAGAACAAAAACCATTATCGGTGCTTTGCTTGTTTTGATTGCCTTCTATTTTTTCTTGGCATGTTTGTCTTATTTGTTCACTTGGAAAGCCGATCAAGATCGCGTTGTAGATAAATCACTTTTTGATTTTCTTTTTGAAGAAAATACTGAACCAATGTCAAACTGGCTCGGTAAAATGGGCGCTTGGACTTCTCATTTACTAATTTACAGATGGTTTGGGGTTTCCTCTTTTGCATTTTCTTTCTTGATTTTTATAATTGGCGTTAAATGGCTCTTGGCAATTCAACTTTTACCATTGTTAAAAACTACCATCAATACAATTGTTTTAATCATTTGGTCTTCCCTTTTCTTCGGTTATTTTGCTGGAACTGTCAATTATTTAGGTGGATCATTTGGATATCATATCAATAATTGGCTCATGTTTACTTTTGGTAAATTCGGCGCATTGATTTTTATCCTTGTATTATTATACATTGTTCTTGTTGCACTATTTAACCCTGATTTTAAAGCACTTTGGAACAAATATATTTCCAAAAATTTGGTTGAGGATGAAGACGAAGCTCCTGTCGCAGTGAAAGCGAAACCAGAAAATTCAATGGCTGACATTCACATCATCAATCCTATTAAAGAAGAACAGATCATTGTTGACAAGCCTTTCGAACCTGTTTTGTTTGATGAAGAAGATGAGGATGATGCAGACAGTGATTTTGAAATCACGATGAAAATGCCGGAAACACAAAAAACTGTTACACCAATTGAAGATGATTTTGAAATCAATATTCCTGAACCAACCAGCGTTTTTTCTGAACCGTTAGATGCCGATGATTTCACAGTTGTAGCACCTGAAAATGAAGAAATTCTTTCAGACGATGAACAGGATAAATTGCGCAAAGAATATGGAGATTACGATCCAACGTTGGATTTATCTGGCTATTTATTGCCTTCAATCGATTTATTGAGAGATTGGGGCGGAGGTTCTGTAAACATCAACAAACAAGAACTTGAAGACAACAAAAATAAAATCGTTGAAACACTTTCTCACTACAAAATTGACATTGCAAAAATCAAAGCTACAGTTGGTCCGACGGTAACTTTGTATGAAATCATTCCGGCGCCAGGTGTTCGAATTTCGAAAATCAAAAACTTGGAAGACGATATCGCTTTGAGTTTGTCTGCATTGGGAATCAGAATTATCGCGCCAATTCCAGGTAAAGGAACAATAGGTATTGAAGTCCCAAACAGCAATCCAGAAATGGTTTCCATGCGTTCGCTGATTGCTTCTGAAAAATTTCAAAATTCTGATTACGAATTGCCAGTTGTAATTGGAAAAACAATTACCAACGAAACTTATACTTTCGACTTAACCAAAATGCCTCACTTGTTGGTGGCTGGTTCTACTGGTCAAGGAAAATCTGTTGGTTTGAATGCGATTTTAATTTCAATTTTATACAAAAAACATCCGTCGCAAGTCAAATTTGTATTGATTGATCCAAAGAAAGTGGAATTAACACTTTACAGCAGAATTGAACGTCATTTCTTGGCAAAATTGCCAGGTGAAGATGATGCGATTATCACGGATACTTCGAAAGTGGTGAACACTTTGAATTCATTGTGTATCGAAATGGATGCACGCTATGAATTGTTGAAAGATGCGCAAGTTCGTACCATCAAAGAATACAACGCAAAATTCATTTCTCGCAGATTAAATCCTGAAAATGGACACCGATATTTGCCATACATCGTCGTTTTGATTGATGAGTTTGCAGATTTAATCATGACTGCTGGAAAAGAAATTGAACATCCAATTGCTAGAATTGCGCAACTTGCTCGTGCGATTGGAATTCACTTAATCGTGGCTACACAAAGACCTTCTGTGAGTGTAATCACAGGGATGATTAAAGCCAATTTCCCAGCGAGAATTGCGTTTAGAGTTCAATCAGCCATCGATTCAAGAACGATTTTGGATGCTTCTGGCGCCAATCAATTAATTGGTCGTGGAGACATGTTGATTTCAACTGGCTCAGAAATGATTCGTTTGCAATGTGGTTTTGTGGACACACCTGAAGTGGATGAAATTTGTGCATTTATCGGAAATCAACGCGCTTATCCTGAAGCATTAATTCTTCCTGAATATACTGGCGAAGGCGGTGGAGAAGACAAAGAAATTGACTTGAATGACATCGATCCAATGTTTGCTGACGCCGCGAGAATTGTGGTGACTCATCAACAAGGTTCTGCAAGTTTACTGCAAAGAAAATTGAAATTAGGCTACAACCGAGCAGGTCGAATCGTTGACCAATTAGAAGGATATGGAATCATCGGACCTTTCCAAGGAAGTAAAGCACGAGAAGTCATCTATTCTGATATTGAAGCATTGGAAGAATTTTTGAAAGTGAAAGGAATTTATTAATTTCAATTCATGATTGTTCCGCTGAATTTACCCCAAGCTAATTTAAAGCTTTCAAAGAAAAACGAGCAGCTTTTTGTCTGGTGTATTGTTCGCAAGAAAACATTGATTTTAACACCTGAAGAATGGGTTCGTCAGCACGTAATTCATTTTCTAATCAATCAAAAGAATGTTCCGCTGGGACTCATTTCATCAGAATTGGGAATCCAAATTCATCAACTGAATCGCCGATGTGATGTAGTGATTTATGGTAAAGACCAAATGCCAAAATTGTTAATTGAATGCAAAGCGCCAGAAATAAAAATGAATCAAAATACATTGCAACAAATCGCACATTACAACGCGACCTTAAACGTGGATTATCTGTGGATTACCAACGGAATCGAACATGCTTTGTATTTCATTGATAGAAATAACAATCAGATTCAAATTTTGAATGAATTGCCGGATTTTGACAATCTATAAAATCGCTTAATCCAACTTAAACTCAGACGTTCTGTGGAACGTTAAATCTGGATAATCTTGTTCTGCCATCGTCAACAAGAACGGCGTTTCAGCCAAGAAAACCCAATTATCATCTTTGTCTTTCGCCATATTTCCTGTTTTCGCATTCAAGAATTTTTTCAATTGTTCGTCATTGTCCGTTGTGATCCAACAAGCCAAGTGATAATTTCTTGGAACAAATCGACAAGAAGCGCCATATTCGTGCTCTAAACGGTGCGCGATTACCTCAAATTGCAATTGACCAACTGTTCCAACGATTTTTCTGTTTCCAGGCTGTTGAACGAACATTTGTGCAACTCCTTCGTCCGTTAATTGACGAATACCTTTTTCCAATTGCTTGGATTTCATCGGATCTAAATTCTCTAATTCTTGGAAAATTTCTGGAGAGAAACTTGGAATTCCTTTGAAAGTGAATTTTTCTCCTTCATTTAAAGTATCTCCAATTTTAAAATTTCCTGTGTCATACAAACCAATCACATCGCCTGGGAAAGCTTCATCGATGACGCTTTTGTCTTGCGCCATGAAAGATGTTGGATTCGGGAATTTGAATTTCTTGCCCAAGCGCACATGGTTGTAAAAAGTATTTCGCTCAAAACGACCAGAAACGATGCGTAAGAAAGCAATTCTATCTCTGTGTTTTGGATCTAAATTTGCGTGGATTTTAAACACAAAACCGGAAAATTTATCGTCACTTGGTTCAACCATTCTCAAATCAGTATCTCTTCCTCGTGGAGAAGGCGAAATGCGAATGAAAGTATCCAACAATTCTTGAATTCCAAAGTTGTTGACCGCAGAACCAAAAAAGACTGGAGCAACTTCACCTGACAAATATTTTTCTTTGTCAAAAGCATCGTAAACACCTTCAATCATTTCTAAATCTTCGCGCAATTCAGCTGCTGGTTTATCCCCAATTAATTCATCAATTGTAGGATCATTTAAATCTGAAATAGAAACAATTTCCTTTGAAATCTTGGTTTTATTGGCTTGAAAAAGATTTAAATTTTCGTCGTAGATATTGTAAACACCTTTGAAATAATCTCCCATTCCAATGGGCCATGTCAATGGACGCACTTTGATGTCTAATTTATCTTCCAATTCATCCAAAAGCGTGAAAGCATCTTTACCATCGCGGTCCATTTTGTTGACGAAAATAATCACCGGCGTGTTTCTCATTCGACAAACTTCCATCAATTTTTCAGTTTGTGTTTCCACCCCGTTGGCACAGTCAATCACCAAAATAACGCTATCAACAGCAGTCAATGTTCGGTAAGTATCTTCGGCGAAATCCTTGTGACCAGGAGTATCGAGAATATTTACTTGTTTTCCGCCATATTCGAATGCCATTACGGACGTCGCAACAGAGATTCCTCTTTGTTTTTCAATTTCCATGAAATCCGAAGTAGCGGCTTTTTTGATTTTATTATTTTTCACCGCACCAGCAGTTTGAATCGCACCACCAAAAAGCAGTAACTTTTCAGTCAATGTCGTTTTCCCTGCATCAGGGTGCGCGATAATTCCAAACGTTCTTCGTTTTTCAATAGATTCTTGATACTTCATGAAGCGGTGCTATAATAAAATTGAGTGCAAAGATACGAACTTAAGCTGAAACTCGTATTTCGAGCTCAATCTAACCATTGAAAAAGAATCAAAATCCAGTTTATTCTTCCAAATAAGGTTTCAAAATATTAGTCCAGATTAAATATCCTTCAGCTGTCAAATGAATGCCATCAAAAGAATAGTCAGGATTCAAAACTCCGTTAACAGCCAATGATTTGTATATTTCAATATATGTAAACCCACGTTTTTTCGCTTCTTGCTCCAAAAATTCATTGACAACTTGTATATCTTTGTTTACTTGCGGATTGCAGTAAGTTGAACCATCTTTCAACTCAGTCGGGAACATACTTTGCAAATACACTTTTGATTTTGGGGTTTTCAATGTGATTTCATCCATCAATTCTGTATAATATCCCATCAAGTCTTCTTTAGAATCTCCTGTTCCTAAATCATTGATTCCGCCTTGAATGAAAATTTTCTTAGGTTTCATTGCGACAATTGGTCCTAATCTAGGAATCATTTTTTCAACTCGATCTCCACTAATTCCGCGGTTTTTGAGATGCTCTTTTCCAAATAGTTCTTCCAATAAGAAATGTTCCGTGTGACTATCCCCCAAGAATACGATTGCTTGCGAATCAGCGGGTAAAATTTCAAAAATTAAATCTCTTCCCATAAAATACGTTGATTTTGGTCGATGAACGATTGATTTTAATTTCTTTGATACACTGTGTTTTTCGTCGTAACAAATTCCGCCCGACATCATAAAGGCAACCGCGGCAACATTGAAAACAATAGATAGAACTAAAATGATCTTAGTAATTTTCATTCGTTTCTTGATTTTGATTGAATAAATTTAAAATCAAAGATATTAGAAAAAAATTATTGCGTTTCGATTTACAGCATAAACCTGCTCTTTTGAAACATATTTTCTTCGTAATTATATGAACGTACATAGATTACGATGTCTCAAACTACGTTTGCATAAAAATAACAGATATGAAACGTGTTGATTTTGTAAAAAGTTTAGTTGGCTTTTATGGTTTAGCCCAAATTTCTGAGCTTGAAATTAAACAATTTGAAAAAGTATATTTAAAGCAATTCTTTGTTAGAGGATTTCAATATTATGAAGGTCCAAAGTGTATCGATGAAATCAATAAAAGTGGGTTGATTGAATTAGTTCGTGAACCTGAAAACCCTGTTGACAAAAGAGCAATTGCTTTGTATTTCAACAAAAAGAAAATTGGATTTGTACCTCGTGAAAGCAATAAAACAGTGAGTATTTTAATGGATACAGACTTACTTAAATTTCACGCAGAAATTACTCATATTGAACCTGAAGCAGATCATTGGGAACAGATTAGAGTGGCTATTTATGCTTTGAAAGAAATCCAAGATGAAAGTGATTTGGAAAAAATCGAACCTTATAAAATGATTATGAATCCCAAATATTACTCATTAGTTACAGAAGATGATAAAATTATCACAATAAAAACGGATGATATTGAAGAGTTTTTAGGTGATTTTGAATGGGATGAAGAATGATTGGAATTTGTAAAAACTACATAATTTTTTAAAACATGATGTTTTATTGAAAATTTACATTGTTAAACATTGTTTAAAAGACATTTAAAGTTTTGGAGTGATAACATCAAGCCGATACACAAGAGGTGAGCAGTTTTTTTATTAAGGCAGCTCCTTGCTGATCTATGAAATCCCAACTTCAAATTGTATTTCCTTTTTTATCATTAAAATTTAATGTTCTCAAAATCAAACTTAATAATTCCTTATTACTAGCTAATTCCTTTCAATAATGAAACTATCCCGAAAAATAGAATGAATATCGAAAAGCCAACAATGAAGTAAGAAATGACATACTCTATGGGATTTCTACCTTTTTCAAATAACATACAATAAGCATCATGAATACCTACAAAACCACCCTTAATCCAAATAAAAACCTTGGGCATTTTTTTGATAGATAGGTAGGCCAAATGAAAGAAACAATAAGCAAAAATGAGCGCAGGTATCATTAAATGATTCTTTAGAAAATATGTTATTTGTTAATATTCAATGTAGCTCTAAATTAATAAAAAAAGAATCGTAATTCTTCGAAAAAATAATAGGTTTCAAAAAATCAAGCAAAAAAAAATCGCTGACTTAAAAGCCAACGATTTCCAAAATTTTGGGAGACTGATGGGTCTCGAACCCACGACCTCCGGCACCACAAACCAGCGCTCTAACCAACTGAGCTACAATCTCCATTTTTTGCGTGTGCAAATATAGTACATTTATGTCTTTTTCAAAGCAATTCAGAGATTTTTTTTTAATTTTAAAATAAGAAAACAGTTAATATTGTTGAATATGAGCGCAAAAACAATGATTGTAAATGAATTTGAAAGAAGGATCTTTGAAGAATCTTACAGTAGAATATTCAAATGTTTGACACTTTTGAGCGAAGATTCTATTTGGTTTTCGCCCAATGATCAAATACCAACTGTTGGTAATTTGGTACTGCACCTCTGCGGCAATGCGCGTCAGTGGGTTTTATCTGGAATTGGAGGTACATTGGATAACAGAAATCGTGATCAAGAATTTGTAGTTCAACAGAATATTAGAAAATCTGATTTGATTTTTTTGTTGGAAAATTTGAGAGTTAATTTAAAAGCAACACTCAAAGAAATGCCTGATTCGGTCTTAACTGAGAAAAAAATCATTCAGGGATTTAATGAAACTGGATTTTCCGTTTTGGTGCATGTTATTGAACATTTTTCCTACCATACTGGGCAAATTACTACCTTAACAAAAATGATTACCAATAAACAAACAGGATATTATCATGGATTCAATCTCAATCAATTGAACTAATTTAAAAAATTAGTTTTGAACATGTAACATTGTTGAAAAGTAGCTTTGCAAAGACTCAATGTAAAATCAATTTACAGTTATCTTTGCGACAAACAAAAAAATATGCTTAAAATAGGCGTGCTTGGAGCCGGTCATCTTGGGAAAATTCACATTAAATTAATTTTAGAATTACCTGCCATTTTTCAATTGGTCGGTTTTTATGATCCAAATGACATTCATGCGCAGGAAACAATGGACAATTTTGGTATCAAAAGATTTGATTCTTTAGAAGCCATTTTAAACGAAATCGATTGTGTTGACATTGTTACTCCTACTCTAGCCCACTATCCAGCTGCTGTAGCAGCAATTAAAAAAAGCATTCACGTTTTTGTTGAAAAACCAATCACTCAAACAATTGAGGAAGCAAATTCATTGCTAAAATTGGCCAATGAAGCTGATATTAAAGTGCAAATTGGTCACGTTGAAAGATTCAATCCAGCATTTTTAAAAGCTTTACCGAATTTGCAAAATCCAATGTTTATTGAAACACATCGCTTAGCGCAATTTAATCCTCGTGGAACTGATGTGCCTGTTGTATTAGATCTAATGATTCACGATTTAGACATTATTTTAAGTGTTGTTAAATCTGAAATCAAAAGAATATCCGCATCGGGAGTTGCTGTTGTTTCAGACACACATGACATTGCAAATGTCCGAATTGAATTCAATAATGGATGCGTTGCCAATTTAACGGCTTCCCGAATTTCCTTGAAAAATATGAGGAAAACCAGATTTTTTCAAAAAGACAATTACATCAG
>JBFYPS010000075.1:0-3275 GCA_041303135.1 Crocinitomicaceae bacterium
TATTTTGGATTCAATGTAGCAATGAACAAAAAAGGATATGATGCTTTTGAGGACGTAAAAAATCGTTCGTTAAAAGCGCTTTCACCAGTTGAATTTGAACAACTTGCAGGAGCTACTTCAGCATTAATTCTAGATACACGAGATAGCGCTGTATTTAAAGACGGGTTCATTCCTCAATCAATAAACATAGGTGTTAAAGGAGACTTTGCTCCATGGGTTGGCGCATTGATTGGTGATGTAAAACAAGAAATTTTATTGGTGACTGAAGAAGGCATGGAAGAAGAGGTTATCACTCGTTTAAGTCGTGTTGGATTTGATCATGTGTTAGGATTTTTATCAGGTGGATTCTCATCATGGGTTGCAGATAACAAAGAAGTTGATTCGGTAAATAGAATTTCAGCTGCTACATTTAGTGAGAAATTTGAACTTGGAAAATCAATGGTAATTGATGTAAGAAAAGAATCGGAATATGAAGCTGAACATATCGAAGAAGCTTATAGTAAACCGCTTGCTTATATCAATGAATGGACAAAAGATATCAATCCAGAAGAACATTTCTTTATGCATTGTGCAGGTGGTTATAGAAGTATGATTGCGGCAAGTATTTTGCAAGCACGTGGTTTTAGAAATTTTAGTGAAATTGAAGGTGGATACAAATCAATTGCTGAAACAACTGTGCCAAAAACTGATTTTGTTTGTCAGAGTAAAGTTTTAAAATAAATCACCCATTTTTCATCAAAACATCAGTGTAAACTGATGTTTTTTTATTTTTTATTATGAGTAAGTTAAAAGTGTTAATTCCAACTGATTTTTCTGTTGAATCAGAATACTCGATGATATTGGTAAAAAAATTAGCAGAAAAAATTCCGATGGAAGTTCATTTTTTGCATGTTTTAAATTTGCCCGAAACAGTTTCAATTTCTTCTAATGGTGAAATAAACACGTGTGGTGAAATTGATTTAGCATATGTTACTTCTTTAGTCTCCATTGCAAAGGAAAAGTTTAGTCAACTTGTAAAAAGTGATTTAGCAATTAAAAGTACAAATTTGACCATTGGTAAGACAACTGCTGAAATTATTGGTTTTGCTGAAAAAAACGATTTCGATTTAATTGCAATGGGTACAAAAGGTGCGAAAGGGATCAAAGAAAAAATTTCAGGATCGGATACCCAACATGTAGCTAGAAAATCATCAGTTCCATTGTTGTCTCTCATGTGTGACAGATCTGATTTGGCAGTATCCAAAATTTTGTTGGTACATAACTTTGAAGAGAATCAAGAACAAGACCTTTCAATATTAAAACATTTTGTTACTAGTTTTCAAGCAGAAACACATTTTTTACAAATTGAAAAAAATTCGAGCATGAATCATCAAAAGATACTTGCCGATATGCATCAATTTGCTCAAAACAATCAATTGTCTAATTACGAAACACACATATTAAATGATTCCGATGTAGAAAGCGGAGTGAATCACTTTGATTTGTTGAATTCAATGGATATTGTTTTTATTGGTACGCACGGTAAAGGAAATTTATTTCATGCAAGTGCTACTGAAAAATTAGTCAATCACTTACACAAACCAATTATTTCATTTCAATTAAATTAATACTATGAGGGAATTATTAACTATGCCATGGTCGTGGTGGTTTTCTGGAATGATGATTTCATTAATCATGTTTGCAATGATCTTTTTTGGAAAATCTTTTGGGTTTTCATCAAATTTAAGAACGATTTGCACAATTTCTGGAGCAGGAAAAAAGGTCAAGTTTTTTGATTTCAATTGGAAAACACAAATTTGGAATTTGGTTTTTTTAGTAGGAACTATTATTGGCGGTTATATCGCTAAACAATACATGAGTAATGGTGAACCAGTAAACATTTCTACCAATACAATTAATGATATTAAACAGTTTGGTTTTTCACAACCAACGGACATGCAACCAACAGAATTATTTAGTTTAAATAACGCTTTTACGCTGAAAGGATTTTTGATTTTAGCTATTGGTGGAATATTAGTAGGTTTCGGTTCGAGATATGCTGGTGGTTGTACGTCTGGACACGCAATCAGTGGTATTTCGGATTTACAAGTCCCATCATTAATTGCAGTTGTTGGATTTTTTATCGGAGGATTAATTATGACACATGTTCTTTTTCCATTAATTTTTTAAAATAAACAGATGAAGTATATAAAATTTTTATTGACTGGAGTTGTTTTTGGTATTGTAATGGCGAAGTCTGAAGCGTTCTCTTGGTACCGCATTCAAGAAATGTTTCGTTTTCAATCGTTTCACATGTATGGAATTATTGGAACTGCTGTTTTTATGGGTGTTATAGGTGTTTTTTTAATCAAAAAATTAAAATTACGCGATGTTTCTGGTGAAACAATCATTTTTTCACCCAAAGAAAAGTCAATTTTTAGGTACTTAATTGGAGGTTCTATTTTTGGCTTAGGTTGGGCTTTAAGTGGCGCTTGCCCAGGGCCTATGGTTGTTAATATTGGGTATGGATTTATAAGTTTCACAGTTGTATTAATTTTTGCAGTTGTAGGAACATACTTGTATGGCTTAATTAAGAACAAATTACCGCATTAAATGAAAAATGAAGAACAATACATCAAGCGGCTGCATGGGATCATTCAGCGACTTATTAACACAGTGATTGTACTTGTTGTTATCATCATCATCTTACCTGTTTTAATGTACAACAAGGATGCAATTAGTTTAGCCCTTTCTGTGTTTTCCAAAGAAGATCAAGTGGAGAAAATTAATTTCTCTGCAATGGAACCTGCAAAAGAGAAAAGTATTTATTGGGCGCCAAAAGACATGTATTTAGTGACTAATAAAAAGAAACTTGATGAAATTCTTTATGGCGAAGAATTAATTATTAATACCGCAAAATACTTAGGACCAAGAGGATCAGTAAAGCCACTTTCAAACGGATTGAATTGTCAGAATTGTCATTTAGATGCTGGGACAAGAGTTTTTGGAAATAATTATGGATCTGTTCAGTCAATGTATCCAAAATTAAGAGCTAGGAGTGGTCAAATTGAATCGATTGAAAAAAGAATCAATGATTGTTTTGAAAGGAGCTTGAACGGAAAAGCTTTGTCCCCAAAAAGTAAGGAAATGAAAGCAATGAAAGCTTATATTACTTACATTGGAAGCAATGTCAAAAAGGGAAAGAAAGCAGCAGGTTCCGGACTAAAAGACATCACTTTTTTAGCGCGAGCAGCAGATCCTAAATTGGGATTGTCTTTGTATGAAAATAAGTGCGC
>JBFYPS010000076.1:0-3425 GCA_041303135.1 Crocinitomicaceae bacterium
CGAGCAAAGTCAATCCATCGTAAAAAATCCAGCACAAAAACATGGCTAAAATAAATGCCACAATTTGACTCGAAGTAATTGATGATGCAAAAATGCCGATAGCAACGAATGTTGAACCCAACAAAATCAATCCAATATAGGAAGTGAATGTCGCGCCATCATCGATAATCCCAACAGGATTTCCCAAATAATGCATGGAAACGTAGAAAATCAATGTTGGAATCAAAGTAATGACTAACAAAGTTACCCCAGCAAAATATTTTGCCAATAAGATTTTCAAATCAGAAATCGGTCTGGTGAATAACAATTCGATGGTTCCTGTTCTTCTTTCCTCAGCAATTGAGCGCATGGTTATCGCAGGAATGAGGATTAAAAAAATCAGCGGCGACAAATTGAAAAATGGAATCAAGTCAGATTCTGAACCTTCTAACAAATTGGTATTGTATGAAATAACCCAATGAAACAATCCTGAGGTAATCAAGAAAATCAAAATAAAAATGTATCCAATGATTGAACTCAGGAAACTCCGAATTTCTTTAAAATATAAAGCTTTCATCTAAAATTTTAAATAACGCCCAAAATTAGGATTATTGTTCGAATTATTCAACACTATCTTTTGAATAGTATCAAGGGTCTATTGTTTGGAACTTTTTTTAGGTAGAAATTTAGGGATTGGGGATTAGGAATTGGGCAATAGGGGTGTGAGTTCTTAAAATTGAATTGCGTATTGATGACTTTCTTTCTTGAAAAATCAACATTAAATGAAAAATAAAGAGCGATTAACTTTGGTCGAATATTGAAAAAAGTGCGAACAAATTTTAAAGTTTTAAGAAACTGTGTGACACATTATTGATATTTTTGTTTTATTGAATTCAAAATCGATGGTCAAAATTATCTGCCTTATTGCTTTATTAAACTTTATGCTTTGCAGCAAGTTGTTTGGACAAAATTTGATTCTAAATCATAGTTTTGAGCAATTTTCATCTACTGCTTGGAAATCCGTTTTAACAGTTGATTATTTGAATCTAGGGCCAAATCAGGAGGGAAATGTCACTGTTACCGAGGGGACAACTTGCGTTGGATTGCGATTTTGGAGCCCAATTGCTGACGACTGGCAAGAATATATTGCGCAAATCGTCGCAGGGAAATTTGTAGCTGGAAAAACATATAAAATTTCATTCAATTATAAATTGGCAGATCGCTGTGTTTTCTCTACCGACGATTTAGGAGTTGGATTTATTCACGATTGGCTTGGGAATCCTGCAATATTAGATGGTTTCATTGACCAAATCGATGCTTCTTTAAAAAATCCAGAAAATGATATTCTTACCAATTACAATCAATACCAACAATTTTCACAATATTACACTGCCACTGGAACGGAAACCTATTTAGTAATTGGTTGTTTCAAAAAAGATGCGAATTTGACTTACGAGCCGATAAGTAATCCAACAACAAATCCAATGCCTGACATCTATTTTTTAATTGATGAAGTGGAAGTGTTTGCTTGTCCCACAATGCCTGAAAGTCTCTTGGAAAATTCTTATATTTCTTGCAATCAAATGCCCGTTGAATTAAGCACAAATATTTCAGCTGACTCATATCTTTGGAGCAATGGTTCCGTCGGAAGTTCAACACAAGTTTTACCTGACGAAGACCTTGTTTGGTTGGAAGCGACATTCGGAAAATGTAAAATGCGCGATACTATTTCTATTCAACGATTTTCTGGTCCAAGCGATTTGGGTTCAGACATACTTCTTTGTGGAACAGATGATTTTCCTGTTGAACTAAAAGTCAATGCATTTCCAAATGAAACAGTAAGCTGGAATACGGGCCAAACTGGGGCTAGCATACTTGTGAATACTCCCGGAAATTACAGTGTTACCAAATCTTTGGGTTCATGCACGTGGACTGATGAAATCAAAGTAATAGATTTGTTCGAGGAGATAGTTCTTTATCCAAACCCTTCTTCAGACGAAATTCATTTTAAAAACGAAAATTCTATTTCAATCCTAAATGTCACGAGTGAAGATGGCAAAAAATTAATTCTTTCTCCTATCACAGTTCAAGAGTTAAATCAATTGATCAAAGAACTTAAACCTGCGATTTATTTCCTCGATGTGGAACTTAATTCTTGTTTTAAAAGATTAAAAATGTGTTTGATAAATTAAAAACCGTAATCTTGTAAACTCAAAAAAAGCATGAAAATCAAAGTCATTTGTATTGGAAAAACTGGAAAAGGATTCTTAGAAGAAGGAGAAATGACTTATTTGAATCGATTGAAACATTATGTTCCCGTTGAGCGCATTGAAATTCCTGATTTGAAAAACGCGAAAAGTTTGACCGTCGATCAAATTAAAAAACAAGAAGGCGATTTGATTCTTTCGAAAGTGAACAGCGGCGAACAATTGTATTTATTGGACGAACACGGAAAAACGTTTACATCAGAAAAATTTGCCGACTTTTTGCAGCAACGATTCAATCAAGGTGGACATGCGCTGACTTTGGTAATTGGTGGTCCATATGGTTTTTCAGAGGAAGTTTACAAAGCTGCTACTGGCAAAATATCGCTTTCAGAATTGACTTTTTCGCATCAAATGGTGCGCATGATTTTGTTTGAGCAATTGTATCGCGGCATGACCATTTTGAGAGGAGAACCATATCATCATAGTTGAAAATTCACACATCGAAAAGTTTCCGACATGTGAATCTTTTAAATATTATTGTGCGCAAAATCCACCATCAATGATTTGCGTCGTTCCAGTGATAAATTGACTTTCATCACTGGCTAAAAACAACACCAACTTTGCTATTTCTTCAGGTTCGGCATATCTTCCTAATGGAATCATCGCTTCGAATTGTTTTTGAACATCTTTCGCATGACCTGCTGAAGCGCCTTCTTCGATTGAACGCATCATTCTGTTATTGACTGGCGAAGGATGCACCGAATTGACCCTGATTTTTCTAGCTGCGACTTCAAGCGCTGTCGTTCGCATGATTCCTACAACTGCGTGTTTGCTTGTCACGTAAGCACCTAAATGCGCGGAGCCAACAATTCCAGCAACAGAAGAAGTCATGATGATACTTCCGCCGTCGTTCATTTGCGGAATGACATATTTGTTTCCTTGCCAAACTCCTTTAATATTGACTGCAATTACTTGGTCAAAGATTTCTTCGGGATAATCGACAATGGGACAAACAACGCCTTCAATGCCCGCATTATTGAAAAAAACATCAATTTTCCCGAATTGCTTCACTGTTTCCTTGACATAATTTTCGACGTCTTTTGCTTTTGAAACATCAGCCACACAAAACTGCACGTTTTCACTTCCCAATTCAGAAATTGCTTTTTCTAAATCCGCTTTGTTTTTGTCAACCAATACCACTTTGGCGCCTTCTGCTAAGAAAATTTTTGCGGTAATTTT
>JBFYPS010000077.1:0-4203 GCA_041303135.1 Crocinitomicaceae bacterium
TTGATTCTTCTGGATAATTTTCCGCAGCTGAAATAATGTGTGCAATTGCAGGGACAAATTTCTCTTTAATTCGCTGAACATCTTTCTCAACATTTTGACCAACAGGAAAATCTGATTTTTCAATTAAATCGTTGATCATTCCTTGCAATCCCATGGCACGACCATCATCAGGATGGTAAATTCGTGTAATTCCGTATGCTTGTAGTTCTTCAATTTCTGACGGCAAAATAGTTCCACCACCACCACCAAAAATTTTGATGTGCGGCGCGCCTTTTTCCTTCAATAAATCATACATGAATTTGAAATACTCTGTATGACCTCCTTGGTAAGAAGTCATTGCAATTGCTTGTGCATCTTCTTGAATGGCACAATTCACCACTTCTTCCACAGAGCGGTCGTGACCTAAGTGAATTACTTCACAACCCGTTGCTTGAATAATGCGTCGCATGATATTGATTGCGGCATCGTGACCATCGAATAACGAAGCTGCAGTAACAATTCTAATTTTATTGATTGGCTTGTAAGGCGCTACTATTTCCATAAACTTTTTTGTTCATTTATTTGCGGGGTAAAAATACAAAAAATAGCCGTTATAGAAAGCTTTTGGGAAGAAAGTTGGTAAGGAAAACAGCATTTAAAACCTCACAATCATTTTCAAATTGAAGCGGCGTTGCGTTAAGTAGTTAGGGATCGAATAATATTTCCCCTCCACATCTTGGATCCATTGTTTGGAAAGAATGTTGTTGATACCCATTAAATTCAAGACTTCAAATGACAAAATAGCATCGGTGAAGTTTTTAGAAAAGAAATTCTTCTTCGCTTTTTTCTCGTATAGGAAATCGTAAGAAAAACCAATATCTACTCTAAAATAGGAACTCATGCGCAAGGTGTCTTTGTAGCGACTCGGGTCTGGTGGGCCATATGGCAAAGGAGTTCCATATTGTAAGCCCATTTGAACAGAAAAACTTTCGTACCCCGGCATGCGGTCTTGCACCAAAGCACCAAAATTCAAGAATTGATCGGTTGGTCGTGGAATGTAACCTGGGAAAATAGTTGCGCTATCAACAACAGTTTGATCTTCTGAATAGCCAAAAATTATTCTTTCTCCTGCTGCATTGTAGAATTCTTTGTACGAATCATTCAAAATATCTTCTTTAGTAGACATGATTCCAACTTTGAAAAATGATTCGATTCCTTCGATAAATTGTCCGTGTACATTCAAATCTACTCCATATGCATAAGCAACTGCATTGTTATCTGCATAATAACGCGTTCGAACATTTTCGATTTCGTACGGATTCACATCCCACAGGTATTTGTAATAGGCTTCAGCGGTAAATTTAAACGGTACTTCTCTGTTCCACATGTTGAAAAACAAATCAGAACCAGCAACAATATGAAACGATTTTTGCGCTTTTACATTTAAGTTTAATTGTCCGTCAAAAGTTCTAAATTCTCGGTAAAATGGTGGCTGATAATACAAACCTGTTGCCAAACGAAACGCAACGTCCCTTCTTCGCACTTGCCCATTGCGCACCATGTACAAACGCGGAATAAACGTCACCGAAATTCTTGGAGTGACAAAAAATTCTTGGTTCGCAGACGTATATCCAACACGCGACCCAATGTTTAATGCCCATTTCGAATTGGATTCGCGAATGGTATCTGAGAAAGTTTTCACAATGCGTTTCCCGTCAATTTTGAATTTTTTGGAAGCAACAGCTATAAAATCTCGTTTTGTTTTGGACCACGCAAAATTTCCTTGTAAAAAACCCGTCAAACGATACGATTCCAACGCCAATTTTCCTTTAATAGTTTCCAATAATTCTACTTGGTTTGGAGAAGCTTGTGGCAATGAATATCCAGCAGAATCAATCATTTTCCATTCGCTCAATTTGTCATTAAAGACATCGTGTTGGTAATTAACACCCCAATTCAATGCGTGGTTGCGGTAATTGATTCGATCGCTGTCAATGTATTTGTTTTTAATCACAAATTGTCCATTGTGATAAACGTTCACAATTGTAGCAGTTAATTGGTTACGCGCATGGTTCAAAAAAGTTCCAATCCCTAAAACAGCAATTGAATCGCCATAATTTTCTTTGGAAGGATCAGTTTCTAATTGGTTGATATAATATTGTCCTTGTATGTCAAATCCTTCTTTTTCATTGGTATTGAACACCGTTGTGTAAAAATCCAATTTCGTGCGTTTGTTGACACGCCACTTCAAGGCTGTTCCTCCCATCATGGTTTGAAAACGGGTCAATTCTTGTCCATCGAAATAAATTTTAAAGCGGTACGCCTCATTTGCTGTTCCGAAATCGGTTTCTTGTGTTTGTGGGGAAAATTGATAGGTATTATTAGAGAAATGTCCAATTACAGACCACGATAAGTTTTCAGTTAATTCATAATTTGTCAAAAATTGCGCATCCCAAAAGACAGGATTGTAACCACCTTGTGCGGGCAAAGAATTTAAAAAATAACCATTTGAACGGTACCTTGCTCCTACTAAATAATTGAACCGAGAAGACACTTTTTGTTCAGCATGCGCTTCAATTCCCAACATAGAAGCCATTGCAGAACCTCTAAAAACCGAAGGTGTTTTGTATTCAATGTCCAGAACAGAACTTAATTTATCGCCGTATTGTGCATCAAACCCTCCTGCTGAAAAGCGAATGGATTTTACCAAGGCTGAATTGATGAAACTCATTCCTTCTTGCTGCCCACTTCGGGTTAGAAATGGACGATAAATCGAAAATCCATTGACATAAACTAAATTCTCATCGTAGCTTCCACCCCGCACATTGTAATTACTGGTTAATTCATTGTTAGAAGATGCTGCCGTTGTATACACCAACGATCGTTCAACACTCGCATTGGGTAATTTTTGCAAATCATAATACGGCAATTTTGGGATTTCAAACGGATCAGAAAGCGCTGCTTTTACATTTACTTCTTGTTGAATTATAAAAGGGAATTTGATTGTTCCAACAGAAAAAGTGGTTTGATTGGGGATGTAAAATGTTCTTATTTCAACGATGTCTCCAGATTGAAAAAGCACGTTCAAACTATCATTTGCTCGTGCATTGAATTCAAATTCACCCTTTTCATTACTAAAAATTGCTTGGTCGGTTGATTTATTCAGTTGAATTTTCACTAAGTCAATTGCTGTGCCTTTTTTATCTACACAACGACCTGAAACACGCACTTGTTGCGCAAGCAGCTGAAACGAAGACAATAATAACAAAACAACTAGTAAACGCATAAATAAAAATCTAGCCTACAAACGGCATTTTTAGTAAAATAGTGTACAAACTTACATTATATTTTAGGATTGAAAAAGTTGCTTATTTCTCAATTGCTCTTAGAACAACAAAATCTGGATCGAAAGGATCGATTGCTTTGTAGAAATTCTCAACGATTTCTGATACATTTCCAGTAGCGCACAATTGAAATAAATTCAAAGAGCGTTCTTGCATTCCATTAGATGGAAACAATTTTTCATTGACTTGTTCAATCGTTTTCAAAGCTGTTTCGTGACGTTGCTTGACTGATTTAACAACTTTTTCTTGGATAGAAGCAACTTGTTTTTCCAATTTCACGAGTTCGGATTGGGCATATTTTTCCAAGTTAAAATCTGCAGTAACCACTTTATCGACGATACTTGATTTAAGTTCTTTCAATTGTTGCTCAATGCTAGAAAAATCAACCTCATCCGAAGCAAATTCTTTCAAATATGCTTTTTTAACGGTGGCAACATCTTCAAATAATTGAGACAAGTTCATCGATACTTTATCCATTTTTTTGGCGTTGATTGCATCGATGTACAACAAAGAAGAACGCACTTGAATCAATGGAAAAACTTCATTAGCTGCATCAAAAACACCTTTCAATTGCAACCAATACGCCATTTCCCCCACTCCTCCAACATAACACAAATTCGGTAAAATAGTTTCTTGGTATAAAGGTCGAAGTATCACATTGGGTGAAAAACGTTCTGGAAAATCTGATAATTCAACAAGTATTGTTTCCAATGAAAGCGTACCTTTTCCTTCCACAAAAAAGCCGTCTTCAACGTGTAAAATACGCTCTCTAGATTGTTCTTGTAAATAAAACAAATTGATTTCGCGTGCATTTACTTGCAATTTATAGCCTTCTTTCTGTAATAATGCATTGGTCTTTTGAACCGCATGGTATGAAAAC
>JBFYPS010000078.1:0-14130 GCA_041303135.1 Crocinitomicaceae bacterium
ATTGTGTGATTGCCTCTGAGAAAACCAAGAATTTTCCAAAGAATCCCATCAATGGCGGAACACCCGCTAAAGACAATAGACCTAATATGGCTACAAATCCCGTAAATGGATTTCTTCTCACTAATCCTCTAAATGCTTCGATTCTGTCTTCTTCATCGTGAATGATGATAGCCACCGTAATCAAACCAATCGTTGAAAAACCGTAAGAGAAAATGTAAGCCCAAAGATTGAAAGCGCTATCAGGACTTTGAACGATGATTGTCAACAAAGCATAACCTACATGCGTGATACTTGAGTATGCCAATAATCTTTTGAAGCGAATCTGTCTTAGAGCTGAAAGGTTTCCGACAAACATTGTTAGGATTGCCAAAACAGACAACGCTGGCGCCCAAAAATCGTGTAAACCACCAAATGTTACAGAGAAAATTTTCATGAAAGCACCAAATGCTCCCAATTTCACTACAGCCGCCATGAAACCTGTTACAATGTGCGGACTTCCATCATACACATCGGGACTCCAAAAATGGAAAGGTGCTGCACCAACTTTGAATAAGAAAGCACTTAAAATCATCAACAAACCTATGTAAATCAAAGAAGAATGTGTTCCTTCTGCATTGTAAATAAATGCGGTGATTTCATCCAATTTAAAAGAAGCTGTTCCTCCGTAAATCCAAGCGATTCCGAATAATAATACACCTGTTGCAAAAGCACCAGTCATGAAATATTTCAAAGAAGCTTCTGAAGAACGCACATCATCTTTGTTACTTCCTGCCATTACGTAAATTGGAATTGAAAGAATTTCTAATCCCAAGAAGAACATAAACATGTCTGTGAATGATAACATACACAACGCACCCGTCAATGAAAACAACAACAAGGCGATATAATCACCTGTATGCTGTGGTTTATCTTTGAATGAACTGTAACCAGTTAATACAACCAACAAAGTGAATAAAATTGCTATTAAACCAAATGCAACGGCAAAACCATCAAATTTTAGTCCTTCATAGTGAATGAAATCGTATTGATAATAAAACTGAGTGAAAAGTGAGATTCCCCCAGCAATCAATCCAGCTGAAGCAGTTAACAAAACTAACCAAGGTTTTTTTGCAAAAGCCAAGAAAAGTGACAGTAAACCGCTGATGAATATTACAATTAGAGCTACCATATTATTGAACTAAAATTTTTGAAGAATGAATATTTTCGAATAATCGTGTAACGCTTGGTTGAACAAAATCAATCACCAATTGCGGATATACACCCAAAATCACAATTAATACCATTAGAATGAAAAATACCAACCATTCATTCCATGTTAAATCTGGGAAATTGAAATTCTTAGAAGGACCATACATTGAGAGTTGATAAGCGCGCAAGGTATAAACAGCTCCGTAAACCAACGTTGAACCAATTACCAAACCGATAATCCAATTGTAGGAATAAACCCCGCGAATCAATAAAAACTCACCAATGAAACCACTTGTCAATGGAACTGAAATCGAAGCCAAAGCAACCACTCCAAACCAGAAAGCAAATTTCGGCGCTTGTTTAGCAATTCCGCCCAATTCGCTCATACTTCTAATTCCTGTTCTGCTTTCAATAATATCCACCGCTAAGAAAAGTCCAACTGCAACCAAACTGTGGTTGATCATTTGAACAAAAACTCCCATGGTTGAATCGACGTTCAACAAAACAATTCCTGCAGCAATCAATCCAACGTGTGAAATAGATGCAAAAGCAAAAGTTCGTTTGATATCGTTTTGTTTGATTGCTAAAATTGCAGCGTAAACTACACCAATTGTTCCTAAAATGATGATTGGTAATTTATAAGATTCCAACGATTCAGGAGCCAAAGGAATCATCCAACGAATCATTCCGTATAAAGCCATTTTCAACATCAAGGCAGAAAGCAACATCGTACCTGCCATTGGTGAATTCGTATATGTATCAGGTTGCCAAGTATGGAATGGAAATAAAGGAATTTTAACTGCAAAAGCGAATAAAAATCCTCCAAAAATCCAACAAGCTGAGCAAGCTGACAATTGAACTGCCATTAAATCTTCGACCGCAAAACTAGCTGCAGGAAGATTTCCACAAATTCCTGTTTTGATAGCCATCAATGCCAATAACATTGCCAATGATCCAACAAAAGTGTAGATAAAGAATTTAATCAATGCTTGTTTTCTTCCAGGAGCTCCAAACCACAAAGCGATCAAGAACACTGGAATCAAAGTGATTTCCCAAAAAATGTAGAACAACAATCCGTCCATTGATGTGAAAACACCCAATAATGCTACTTGCATGAAAAATACCATGGCAGTAAACATTTTATTGGAAGCCAATTCTTTGTTGAAATTGCTGAGTAAAATCAAAAGCGTGATGACATTGGTCAAAACAACCATGATTAAACTGATTCCATCGTAACCCATTTTGTAGCTCAACCCGAAAGTTGAAGTCCAATGTGGATCAAATAAAGAAACGTATTTAGTAGTCGGTGCATAATATACAGCATGTACAATAGCAACCACTGCCGAAGTAACTCCACCAGCTAAACCGAAGTATCGCATGAAATTTCGTGGAATCACTAGCGCCGCAAGCGCAAATAAACTAGGTATTATAAGAAGTTCCAAAGCCTTTATATTTTAACAAGATAATACACGATCAAACCAACGATTCCACCAACCATCCAAAGGATGTACCAGTTCACTCGTCCAGTTTGCCATTTTTTAACCAATTCACCGGATGCTCCGATTCCTTTTGCAAATCCAAGAATGATTCCATTCAAGAACATAATTTCAATGAATTTATGTCCAACAACTGAAAGCCATTCTGTAGGACGAACAAACAAGAAATTGTAAATTTCATCGATGTACAATTTGTTTGCAGAGATTTTTTGCCATCCGCTCAATTCTGCATCTGCAACGGGAACATTTTGTTTTTTACCATAAACTAGGTAACAAACAACCAACGCTCCCAAACAAACTGCTACTGCAATGATCATCAACATCAATGTAATGCCATTGTCTGCATGTTCTGCTTCGATTAAATTCAATCCGCCAGTATTGTGCTCCAAGTGATGAGACAACCAATGCGCTTGACCTTTCAACCAAATTCCAGGCAAGTTTAATAATCCACCAAAAACAGATAAAATAGCCAAAATCACCAACGGTAAAGTCATTGAAGCTGGTCCTTCGTGAACGTGATGCTCTTGTTCGTGCGTTCCTCTGAAAGAACCAAAGAAAACCACGAAATACATTCTGAACATGTAAATCGCCGTTAATAAAATGCTGAACATCAAGATTCCGTAAATCACCACATTGTGGCTGAATGCGTGTCCAACGATTTCATCTTTTGAAAAGAAACCTGACAACAATGGAAATCCAGTGATTGCCAACGTTCCAATTAAGAAAGTCAAATGTGTCAATGGAATTTTCTTGCGTAAACCACCCATCTTGCGAATATCTTGTTCGTCTGACATCGCGTGAATCACACTACCAGAACCCAAGAAAAGTAACGCTTTGAAGAATGCGTGCGTTGTAACGTGGAAAATCGCTGCTGTGTAAGCGCCCATTCCAAGTGCAACGAATAACAATCCCAATTGTGAAACAGTTGAATAAGCCAATACTTTCTTGATGTCGTTTTGACGCATCGCTATGAAAGCTGCAACCAATGAAGTTGCCAAACCGATATACAACATAATTTCTTGCGTCATTGGTGCGTGTTCAAAAAAGAAATTTGAACGAACAACCAAAAAGATACCTGCAGTTACCATTGTAGCGGCGTGAATCAATGCAGAAACCGGCGTTGGTCCCGCCATCGCATCTGGCAACCAAGTAAACAATGGTATTTGCGCACTTTTTCCAGTTGCACCGATGAATAAACACATCGTAATTCCAAACATCATCCAAGGCGTTCCAAGAATTTTGTCAACCGTAACGATATTTGCTAATTCTTGGTATTCCAACGTTCCGAATTGAGAAAGAATCAAGAATAAACCGATTAGCAATCCTAAATCCCCGATGCGGTTCATGATGAAAGCTTTTCTAGCTGCAATTCCGTTCAACATTCCTTTTTCAGCATCGCTGTAATGGAAACCGATTAAGAAATAAGAGCAGATTCCAACACCTTCCCAACCGAAGAACAACATGAAATAGTTGCTTCCCAAAACTAGGATTAACATCGCGAAGATGAAGAGATTCAAATACGTAAAGAATTTAGAATATCCTGCATCGTGCTTCATGTAGCCCATTGAAAACAAATGAATCAAAGAACCAATTCCTGTGATGATCAAAACCATCCACAAAGAAAGATTGTCAGCCAATAAACTTGCGCTTAAACGCAAATCTACTAGGTCAATCATTCTAAACAAATGAATTTTTACTGGCTCATTTAATTGGAAAAAGACCATCAAAGCAGCTGCGAATGATAACGTTGATGCCAAAGTAGCTAACGAACCAACCAATGCTTTTGGTAATTTTTTTCCGAATATACCATTGATGATTCCTCCGATGAGAGGAAACAATAAAATTAAGGGTACGAGTTGTTGTACTGACATCTGATTATCCTTTTAATTTGTTAAACAATCCGATATCTACTGATCTGTTGTTTCTGTAAAGCAATACCAAAATGGATAAACCGATGGTCGCTTCTGCAGCTGCAACAACCATGATGAAAAACACAAAAACCTGCGCATCGCCATTTCCAAAATAAGTGGAAAAAGCAACCATCAAAAGGTTTACCGCATTCAACATGATTTCAACACACATCAACACAATAATGGCGTTTTTTCTTATCAAAACACCCAAAACACCAATCGCAAAAAGTATCGTTGATAATACAATGTAAAACTGTATCGATACTCCGGATTCAAAAATAGAAGCTAATATCATTCTTACTCGATTATTTGTTTTTCTCTTTTTGCTAATAATACAGCTCCCACCATGGCAGCAATAAACAAAATGGAAGACATTTCAAATGGAAGTACATATTTAGTGAACAACAATTGTCCTAAATTCTCAACCATTCCTTGCTGATTTTCCAACATTTCTGTTTTTGGTAAAATCACACTGTCTTTCAATGCTGCAATCAATACTGTCAAAAGTGCGCCACCAGCAAACGTTGCGGCAATTTTCATTTTGATAGAAGATTTTGGCTCGTTGTCTTTACTCAAATTCAAGAGCATCAACACGAATAAGAACAAAACCATGATTGCACCTGCATAAACAATGATGTTTACCACTGCGATAAACTGTGCATTCATCAAGATATAATTCCCTGAAATCAGGAAAAAAGTAAGTATCAAATACAAGACACTTCTCACGGGATGCGGGCTCAAGACCACCATCAGCGCAGAGCCAATAGTCAGTCCGCCTAAAACCGTTGCGATAATTTCTAAACTACTCATTTTTCACCTCTTTTACCAGTATTTTGTCTTACTGTGATGTCTATTCTATTGTCCAATTGCTCAACCAAACGATCTTTTCCGTAGATAAATTCGTCACGGTCAAAATTGGTAGGTACAATTCTATCTGTCAAGAAAATCGCTTCTTTTGGACAAGCTTCTTCGCACAAACCACAGAAAATGCAACGCAACATGTTGATTTCATAAGATTCAGCATACTTTTCTTCTCTGTACAAATTTTCTTCGCCTTTTTGTCTTTCCGCAGCCACCATTGTGATTGCTTCAGCAGGACAAGCGACTGCACACAAACCACAAGCGGTACAGTTTTCACGTCCTTTTTCATCGCGTTTCAACACGTGCATTCCACGATAAACTGGAGCAAAAACACGTTGTTGTTCTGGATATTTAAGCGTATTGTGTTTCTTGAACATGTGTTTGATTGTAATCCACATTCCACCAACGATTGCTGGCAAATATAGACTTTCTAAAAAACTCATTTTTTTGTTAGAAACTACCTTTTTTCGATTTGATAAACTCTCCATATCTTTGGGTATGCTTTCTGTTTAATTATTGAAATTGATTTTGTAATTAGCCTGAGCATCCACTTTCGCTTTAGGCATCATTGCAACACTTTTTTCAGTTTGTTTCACTTTCGCTGATTTTTTAGTAAACCAACCTGAGTTGAAACCAATCACTACCGCAGTAATCAATAAATTGATCATCGCAATTGGAATTAATTTTTTCCATCCTAAGTGCATCAATTGATCGTAACGGAATCTTGGTAATGTCCAACGAATCCACATAATCACAAAAATAAAGAAGATGATTTTTGCAAAAAATGCTGCTGTTCCTAAAATAGCCAATGTATTTCCAGAGAAATGATCCATTCCTGGGAAGTTGTATCCTCCAAAGAACAAAGCTGAAATTACTGCAGATGAAATAAATAGATTCACATATTCTGCGAATAAGAAAAATCCCAATTTCATTGAACCGTATTCTGTGTGATAACCTCCAATCAACTCACTTTCACATTCCGCTAAGTCGAAAGGTGCTCTGTTACATTCAGCAATCGAACAAATAAAGAAAACAACAAATGCAACTGGTTGATACAAAATGTTCCAATTCATTCCATGTTGTTGTTGAACGATTTCTCCCAAACTCAAACTTCCTGACATCAAAACCAAGGTGATGATTGAAATCCCCATGGCTAATTCGTAAGAAATCATTTGCGAAGAAGCACGAATCGCAGCAAACAAAGAGAATTTGTTGTTAGAAGCCCAACCACCAATCATGATTCCATAAACACCAATAGAAGCAAATCCCATGATGAATAAAATTCCGATGTTGATATCAGCAACTTGTAAAACAACTGTTCTTCCAAACATTTCCAATGGTGGACCCCAAGGAATTACGGCACCAGTCATCGAAGCGGTGAACATTGCAATTCCAGGTCCCATGATAAACAACCATTTGTCCGCATTGGCAGGAATGAAATCTTCTTTGAAGAACATTTTTCCAGCATCTGCAATTGGTTGTAAAATTCCAAATGGTCCTGCTCTATCTGGTCCTACACGGTCTTGCAACCACGCAGCGACTTTACGTTCCATGTAAGTTTGATAAGTTGCAATAAACAATGTAATTGCAAAAATCACGACAACAAGAATCGTTTTTTCTATCAATAATCCAGTATCCATTATTTGATTTTTTTAGTATTGTTTTCCAATGGATTCGCTTTTTCATAGTGATTCGCAGAAATCACAGAATGACGGTTGATTTTTCTTGGCCCTTCGATGTTCCAATCAGAAACATTTTTGTGGTCAAAACGACAATCGTTGCAAATCCAAGCTGGTTTTCCATCGTTGTCTTCAACTTCGCCGTATTTGTCTTTTCTAGCTGTCACACGGTAAATTTCTTCACCAAACATCCAAACCACTGCTTTACCCGCACATTTTGCACAAGATCTAGAAGCTTCCATCGGTTTCAAGAACCAAACACGTGATTTGAATCTGAAAGTTTTATCTGTCAATGCTCCTACTGGACAAACATCAATCATGTTTCCGGAGAAATCATTGTCAATCGCGTTGCTAATGTAAGTGCTGATTTCAGCGTGATCTCCACGACCTAAAACTCCATGAACACGTTTGTCTGTCAATTGATTGGCAACCATTACACATCTGTAGCACAAAATGCAACGATTCATGTGCAATTTGATTTTGTTACCGATATCGATTGGATCAAAAGTTCTTCTTTCTTCCTCGTAACGTGTTCCAGAAGCGCCATGCTCAAAACCTAAATCTTGCAAATGACATTCTCCCGCTTGGTCACAAATCGGACAATCCAAAGGGTGATTAATCAACAAAAACTCAGTTACAGCACCACGATTCACGTGAACTTTCTCACTGGTTTTATTTTTGATTACCATTCCGTCTTGCACGGGCGTTGAACAAGAAGCGACCAATTTTGGCATCGGTCTTGGATCATTTGCAGAACCAGCTGCAACTTCAACCAAACAAGTACGGCATTTTCCACCGCTACCTTCTAATTTACTGTAATAGCACATCGCTGGCGGAACAACATCTCCTCCAATTTTGCGAGCAGCATTCAAAACTGTGGTTCCAGCTTCAACTTCTACTTCTATGCCATCAATGGTTACTTTGACCATGGTTATATTTTATTTTCGTTCTTGGTTTGACCCAAAAAGTTGATTAAACTGTAATTCCTTTTAACAATCCATAATTGCCTTTCACAGCATCTTCTGGATGCGTTACGTGCCACTCAAATTCTTCACGGAAATGACGAATCGCAGCAGCAACAGGCCAAGCCGCAGCATCACCTAACGGGCAAATTGTATTTCCTTCGATTTTCTTATTGATGTCTGCCAACAATTCAATGTCGCGCATATTTCCTTTTCCATTTTCAAGTCGGTGCAATACTTTTTCCATCCAGCCAGTTCCTTCACGGCAAGGTGAACATTGTCCGCAAGATTCATGCGCATAAAAACGAGCGAAATTCCATGTATTTCTAACGATACATTGGTCTTCATCGAAAACAATGAAACCACCAGAACCTAGCATAGAACCTGAAGCGAAACCACCATCAGCCAAACTTTCGTAGCTCATCAAGCGATTTTCTCCAGCTGCTGTTTTGGTAATCAAATGTGCTGGCAAAATTGGAACTGAAGAACCTCCAGGAACCAATGCTTTGATTTTCTTGTTGTTTGCAATTCCACGACACCATTCGTCACCGTAGATAAATTCTTCAACTGAAATTCCTAATTCAATTTCATAAACACCACCGCGGGTAACATTTCCACAAGCAGAAATCAATTTTGTTCCGTTGCTTGCGTCTGTTCCTAATTTGGTATATTCTTCTGCTCCATCATTGATGATTGGAACAACTGTAGCCAAACTTTCCACGTTGTTTACCACTGTTGGGCAACCCCACAATCCTTTGACTGCTGGGAAAGGTGGTTTGATACGAGGATTTCCTCTTTTTCCTTCCAAAGATTCAATCAAGGCAGTTTCTTCACCACAAATGTATGCACCTCCACCTGGAGCTACACGCAAATCTAAATCGAAACCAGAACCTAAAATATTTTTTCCAAGGAAACCTTTGGCGTATGCTTCAGCGATTGCTTTTTCTAGAATTTCCAATACCCACATGTATTCACCGCGGATATAGATGTAAGATAAATTTGAACCCAAAGCGTAACTTGAAACAATCATTCCTTCAATCAATAAATGAGGAATTTTTTCCATCAAATATCTGTCTTTGAAAGTTCCAGGTTCAGATTCATCTGCATTACACAATAAATATCTTGGAACACCTTCTGGTTTTGCCAAAAACGACCATTTCAAACCTGTAGGGAAACCTGCTCCACCACGGCCTTTTAGGTTCGCTTTTTTAACTTCTTCCACAACCTCTTCAGGAGACATTGTTTTCAACGCTTTTTCTACCGAACGGTAACCGCCATTTTTTCTATATACATCAAACGTTTCAATACCAGGAACGTCAATGTGTTCTAAAAGTAATTTTCTTCCCATCCGTATTAAAAATTAGCTTTGATCTCTCCTTTTCTGCAAGCGTCGATTAGCTCGTCAACTTTGGCAGGAGTTAAATGTTCATGATAATGTTTTCCGCATTGCAACATTGGTCCGTAACCGCAAGCACCCAAACATTCAGCAGTTTTCAATGTAAACATGCCGTCTGCCGTAGTACCTCCAACTTTAACGTCCAATTTGTTTTCAATATATTCAATGATATTGTCGCTTCCAACCAACATACAAGGTCCAGTTCTACAAACCTCAAAAATGTATTTTCCAACTGGATTCAAGTTGAACATCGTATAAAATGTCGCAACTTCATAAACTTCAATTGGTTGAATATTTAAAATTTCTGCAACCATGTCCATCGTATCAGGACTCAACCAACCGCCAGCTTCTTCTTCTACAATATGTAAAATACGAATTACCGCGCTTTTTGACTTCCCTTCAGGAAATTGACTGATTACACCTTGAATCTCGGCCATTTTTTCGGCGCTAAGAACAGGTCTGCTTTTTTGTGTAACTTCTATTTTCATAAACTAAGCGTCCAATTCTCCAGCGATCACATTCATGCTACTTAAAGTCAATACGGCATCACTGATGCTTTGACCTGTAATCATTTCTGGATATGCTTGGTAATAAATAAAACAAGGGCGACGGAATTGTAAACGGAAAGGTGCTCTTCCACCGTCACTAATCAAATAAAAACCTAATTCACCATTTCCGCCTTCCACACTGTGGTAAACTTCTCCAACTGGAACAGGCGTTTCACCCATCACAATTTTGAAGTGATAAATCAATGCTTCCATTTTGTTGTAAACATCTTCTTTTGGAGGCAAATAAAATTCAGGAACATCTGCAAAATATTTACCTTCAGGCATCGCGTCTAAAGCTTGCTTGATAATCGACAAACTTTGGCGAATTTCTTCCTGACGAACTTGGAAACGGTCGTAAGTATCTCCTTGTGTTCCTACAGGAACGATGAAATCAAAATCTTGGTAAGAAGAATATGGATTCATGACTCTAACATCATAATCCACACCTGCTGCTCTTAAATTTGGTCCTGAAAAAGAATATTCTAATGCACGTTCTGCAGAAATTGGTCCCGCGTTGATTGTACGGTCCATGAAAATTCTATTTCTTGACAACAAATTATCAAATTCATTGAAAACCTTTGGAAATTCTTTCAAGAAATCTTTCAGTTTTTTGTAGAACGTTGGAGAAAAATCTCTTTCAAATCCACCGATACGGCCCACATTTGTTGTCAAACGAGCACCACAAACTTCTTCAAAAAGTTCGTATATTTTTTCTCTTTGTTGGAAAACGTAAGTAAATCCTGTCAAAGCACCAGTATCTACACCAATAACTGAATTACAAACCAAATGATCCGCAATTCTCGCTAATTCCATGATGATTACACGCATGTAATCTACTTTTTTAGGAATTTCTGCTTGAATCAGTTTTTCAACGGTCATGTGCCAACCCATGTTATTGATCGGTGAAGAGCAATAATTTAGTCGGTCCGTTAAAGGCGTAATTTGGTTGTAAGGTCTGTGTTCAGCAATTTTTTCAAAAGCACGGTGAATATATCCAACTGTTTGTTCAGAAGATAAAATTCTTTCTCCATCCACTTTCAGGATATTTTGAAAGATTCCGTGTGTTGCTGGATGCGTTGGCCCTAAGTTGAGCGTTGCAATGTCACCGTCAATTGTCTCTTTCGATAAATTGTTTCCCGGCTTAATATCGTCGTCTAACCATTCATTCATAATACTACTATTCTATCTTCCGAAAAAGCGGTTGTCTTTATCTTGTCTTGTATCGTCTTCCAATTGGTATTCTTTACGCATTGGATGATAATCCATATCTTCCTCGTTCAAAATTCTTGTCAAATTTGGATGACCGGTAAAAATAATTCCGTAGAAATCAAAAGTTTCTCTTTCCATCCAATTGGCTCCCACAAATAAATCTGTGATTGTTGCAATCGAAGGATTACTTAAAGGAATAAATGCTTTCAAACGGATTCTGAAATTGTTGACCAAACTGTGAATGTGGTAAACCACTGCAAATTCTCTGTCTTTTTCAGTTGGATAATGAACACCACCTAAATTTGTCAAATAACTCACTTTCAAAACCTCATCTTCCTTCAACCACTGAATGATTTCGTGTGCATCTGCACTAGGAACTTCAATCGTCAATAAATCAAAAGGTGTTTCTGATGAAATAATTTTATCTCCAAATTTGGCTGTCAATCTTGCCAACGCAAATTCGTTAGTAATGGTACTATTTGACATCTGTTTCAATGTTATAATCGTTCAACATCGATTTGTATTTATCAGAATATCTTCTTCTCAAAGATTCTTCTTTCACCAAAGCGTGGATATTCATGATTCCGTCGATGATTTGTTCTGGACGTGGCGGACAACCTGGCACGTAAACATCTACAGGAATGATTCTATCGATTCCTTGCAAAACGCTGTAAGTATCAAAAATTCCACCGCTTGAAGCGCAAGCACCAACCGACAAAACCCACTTTGGTTCAGCCATTTGTTCATACACTTGACGCAAAATCGGTGCTAATTTTTTTGAAATTGTACCTGCAACAATCAACAAGTCAGCTTGACGTGGAGAGAAAGACATTCTTTCCATTCCGAAACGAGCCAAATCGTAGTTACTTCCCATGGTTGCCATATATTCGATACCGCAACAAGAAGTAGCGAATGGCAAAGGCCACATAGAGTTGGCGCGGGCTGCACCAATTGCTTTGTCTAAAGTTGTTAATTGAAAACCTTGGTAGTCAATTGTTTCAACTTTTCCATCAGTTATTTTTCCCATTCTAATGCTCCTTTTTTCAATACATACAAAAAGCCTATCAAGAAGAAGGCTACGAATAGAATTACTGCCAAAAGACCTTCCAATTCCAATGCTTTAAAGTTCACAGCATACGGATAGAAGAAAATTACTTCGACATCAAACAATACAAATAAAATTGCCGTCAAAAAATACCTTACAGATACAGGAAAGCGGGCGTTTCCTTCAGATTCGATTCCACATTCGAAATTTGAATCTTTTTTCTTGGAGTGAACACGTGGACCCAACAAGTGAGTTACAATCAAAACTGATACCACAAATCCCAGAGCTACAACGCCTTGTATAACGAGGGGCAGATAATCTTGAGCACTTGACATACGTTTACAAATAAAATTGAGGTGTAAAATTAGCACTTATTAACATAGCAACAAATCTAAAAGTAAAAGTTAATTCAAACTGTTTTGTTCATAGACAAATTTACACGGCATAAAGTTCATAAAAACAATTATTTAAAAGCGCATTTTTCGTAAAAATTTTCTAAATAAGAAAGATTCTAAATAACATTTTAAAAAAGACTCGCTACGCTATTAGACTTGAGACTTTAGAAACGTTGCTTCACAACTATCAGACTAGCGTCTCGTTTTGCTTTGCAACTTTAGATTATCTCAAAAATTATAAGAAAATTGTACTGAAAAACTATTCCCTCTTCGGCGCTAGATCACGGAGGAGGACCTTTTTCCCAAAAAATTAGAACAAACCTATAGACTATAAGACCATTAGAAAGTCTAATGTCTCGAGTCTAATGTCTTTTGTCTTTTTCTTAAAAATCAGCTCAACTTATCAGACAAAATGCGCATTTCGATGACTGGGGAAATTTTTTCGTAGAGAATGTTGTTCACTGCTTCAACAATCGGCATTTCTACTTGGAATTTTTTGTTGATTTCAACAACGCATTTGACGGCGTAATAACCTTCCGCAATCATTTCCATTTCCAATTGCGCTGTTTTTACAGAATATCCTTTACCAATCATGTAACCAAAAGTGCGGTTTCTGGAGAATTTTGAATAGGCTGTTACCAATAAATCACCTAAATAAGCGCTTGATTTTACGTCGCGGTGAATCGGACTCACCTCATCGATGAAGTTTTCAATTTCTTGAATGGCGTTGGCGATTAAAACCGATTGAAAATTATCTCCGTAGCCCAAACCTGCGCAAATTCCGGAGGCAATGGCGTACACATTTTTCAAAACTGCCGAAAATTCGGTGCCGAATAAATCGTCGGAAACCGTTGTTTTGATATATCTGCAAGCCAACAATTTGGCCATTTCACCCGCAATTCGCTCGTCCTGACAAGCAATGGTTAAATATGAAAGTCGCTCCAAAGCGACTTCTTCCGCGTGACAAGGACCGCAAATAATTCCAATTTTCTTGTAAGGTGTTCCAAATGTTTTGTGAATAAATCGCGCTGGAATGGCGTTGTATTCTGGCACAATTCCTTTCACCGCAGAAAAAACAATTTTTCCCTCAAAAAGTGATTTGTCGATATTTTCAAAAATCTTGACCAAAAAAGCAGAAGGCGTTGCAATGATCACAATGTCTGCAGGTGCAATGATTGCTTCCAAATCGTTGGAAACATTGATTTTATCCAAATTAAACTCTACAGATTGCAGGTATTTTGGATTGTGTTTGTATTTCAAAATATGATCTACAGCTTCTTGGCCACGCATCCACCAGTTGACAGTATCTAAGTTGTTACACAAGATCTTAACCAACGCTGTTGCCCAGCTTCCGCCACCAATTACTGCTATTTTTCTTGAATTACCCATCTGCTAGTTCGTGTACAAATGTAATAAAATTGATGTATAAATTGTATCCCAC
>JBFYPS010000079.1:0-12313 GCA_041303135.1 Crocinitomicaceae bacterium
GTACAAAAGAAAATGTCTCCTGGATTGTATTGAAAAGCATTCACAAACGAATAATTGGTATTTACCATATAACCAGCCGTTGAATGCACAACGCCTTTTGGTTTTCCGGTCGAACCTGATGTGTAAAGTATAAACAAAGGATCTTCAGCGTCCATTGGCTCTGCATCGAAATATTTCAATCCCAAGGTTTCCACTTTTTTGATTTCTTCTTCCCACCAAACGTCTCTTCCTTTGATCATACTCACAGGAATTCTTGTTCTGGTGCAAACAATAACTCTTTTAACAAATGGACAAGCAATCAAGGCATCATCAATCACACTTTTCAATGGAATGTCTTTTTGACCTCTGAATGCGCCGTCACAAGTAACGATAAACTCAGCTTTTGCATCTAACAATCTATCTGCAATACTTTGTGCTGAAAATCCACCAAAAATAACTGAATGAATCGCACCAATTCTCGCGCAAGCCAACACAGCAATTGCCAGTTCAGGAATCATTCCCATGTAAATACAAACTGGATCGCCTTTTTTAACGCCATTGTTTTCCAATACGTGCGCAAATTGACAAACTTTTTTATGCAAATCTTTGTAAGTCAAAACGCGGTGATGTTCTTCCGGGTCGTTAGGCTCCCAAATAATCGCAGGACGATCTCCAATAGATTCAATGTGTCTGTCTAGACAGTTTTCAGTAATATTTAACGATGCTCCTTTGAACCATTCTACTTTTGGCTCCTGAAAATTCCAGTTCAATACTTGGTCCCATTTCTTTTTCCAAGTAAAATTTTCAGCGATGTCTCCCCAAAATGCTTCTGGTTGTTGGATGCTTTTTTCGTAAGCTTCCTTGTATTCTTCTAATGAAGTGATTTGATAAGGATACTTTTTCATACTTTTTTTGAATTGATTTATAGTGTTTTATAGTTTTTCTTACGCTCTCAATTGCAATTGTAAATAAATACAACGACTTATTGGTTGCGAATTTAGACGATTGAAATAGAATTAAAAGTTAAAATTGAATTTATCTTGCTAAATTGATATAGTTATGTAAATTTAATATACTTGTTCTTGTATGTTTGTACAATAATTGAAAATTATCACAGATGAAACTCAATAAATGTCCTAAATGTCAGCACAATGTAACCATTAAAAGTGGTATTGTAAAAGGAAGACAGCGTTATCAATGCAAAAACTGCAAATACTTTTTCACTGTGATGAAAGATGGCAAACAGATTGATCCCTACTATGTAATCAAGGCATTACAACTATATATTGAAGGCGTAAGTTTAAGAGAAATTGAGCGTTTGATAGGCGTTAGCCACGTTTCTGTAATGAATTGGGTGAAAAAATACAAGATTCAAGCGCCAGAAAATACCGACTATCATCCGACATACAAGGTACTAAAGCACAGTGAATTAATTGAATTTTTGAGTGACCGCGAACAAATCAAAGATGCGGGCATGATTATCACCGAATTAGGAGATAAATACATGTTGATCAAATGGGAAAAATTCAAGAAATAATAGCCTAAAAGCTTGAAATAAATATACTAATTAACAGATAAATACATTAGCTATTGTTTTAGTCATTCTTTACTTCACATTTGAATCGAAATTAAAACCCCGATTCTATGAAAAGTAATTACAAAATCAAGCTTTTAGCGCTCTTTGCAGTAACCTTATGCTGGCAAATGAGTGTAAAAGCACAAGGAACGGATAATTACGGAAGTGGACTAAAAATCAATTTAGACACTACTGGTAAAAAGTTTGTTCGCGTCATCACTTGGCACCAAGTTTGGCTTCGTGTGAATGAAAACAATCCAGGTTCCACCATCAACGGTCAAAAATCCTCAAGCCAAGCTGACATGAGTTTGCGCAGATCGAGATTTTTGATCTATTCTCAAATCAACCCAAACTTCTTGATTCTGACCCATTTTGGAATCAACAACGCCAACCAAATCAGCGGTGGTGGTGTTGGACAAGGAGCGAACGCAGGCGCAGCTTCGATTGATGGGAAAAAACCACAAATGTTTATCCATGATGCTTATGTAGAACACAGGTTATACAAAGATGCACTGTTTATGGGTGGCGGTTTACACTATTGGCAAGGACCTTCAAGAATGACAGGAACCTCAACCTTGAACTTTTTAGGGATTGATTCTCCGATTTTCAGTTGGGAAAATATCGATGCAACAGATCAATTTGCTCGTCAATACGGTTTGTATTTCAAAGGAAAATTATTGAAAGGAAAAAAATTAGATTATCGCGTTGCAGTCAATTTTCCATTCGCCATTGGAAAAGGAAACGCGCAAGGTGCTTTGGATACGCTTTCAGCTAGAAATGGTTTGAATTTGTCTTCTTACAAAATTGGCGGTCAACCAAATCCAGCATTTACTGGCTATTTCCAATATCAATTTCTAGATGTAGAAAGCAATTTGTTGCCGTTCAACGTGGGTACTTATTTGGGAACAAAAAAAGTTTTCAATGTCGGAGCAGGTTTTTACCAGCATTCAAATGCAATGTGGACAACCAGTTTAAACACAGCAACCAACAAAGTTGATACAACCACGCACAATCAATTGAATGTTTCTGCAGATGTTTTTTTAGATTTACCTCTAGGAAAAAAGAAAAAATCAGCGTTGACTGCTTATGCGTCCTACAATTATGTGAATATGGGTAAAAACTACATCAGAAATATTGGTATCAACAATCCAACGAATGGGACAATTGCCAGTGAAGTAAGTTTCAATGGTGGCGGAAATGCCATTCCAATTATTGGAACAGGAAGTGTATTTTTTGCTCAAGCAGGATTCGTTTTCCCAAAAATCAAAAACATTGGTCGCTTCCAACCTTATGCTTCCGCGATAGTAGGAAATTATGAAAGATTGAGTGATCCGCTTTTTGTGCCAGATTTTGGATTAAATTGGTACTTGGCAGGTCATTCTGCAAAAGTTACTTTTAACTATAGAATTCGCCCAATATATGTGTATGAAAATCCGACACAAAGATGGAGCGCAGTAAACAAAAGCACTACGAAAAATGAATTTACGGTTCAATTTCAAGTGTATTTATAAATCACAAGTAAAACTAAAAAAACTATAAACTAATAATTATGGATACAGTAGAAAAGAAAAACAGCATCATCAAAGTCATCGGTGCATCATCCTTAGGGACCTTGATCGAATGGTATGACTTTTATATCTTCGGAAGTTTGGCTGGAGTCATTGGAAAACATTTATTTCCATCAGATTCAGGCGCTTCTGCCTTGATAAATACCTTGGCGATATTTGCCGCAGGTTTCATCGTTCGCCCATTTGGAGCTTTGGTCTTTGGAAGATTGGGTGATTTAATTGGAAGAAAATATACTTTCCTTTTGACCTTGGTTTTAATGGGTGGTTCTACCTTTTTAATCGGTTTGATTCCATCCTATGAAAGCATTGGATATCTCGCACCGATTTTAGTACTGATTTTAAGATTGGTTCAAGGTTTAGCACTTGGTGGCGAATACGGAGGAGCCGCAACTTATGTCGCAGAACATGCGCCTATTGGAAGAAGAGGTTATTTTACAAGTTGGATTCAAACGACTGCAACTTTAGGACTTTTCTTGTCTTTGGGTGTAATCGTGTTGACACAAAACTTAATCGGTTCTGAAGCATTTGGCGATTGGGGTTGGAGAATTCCATTCTTGATTTCTATTTTGTTGGTAGTCGTTTCGATCTACATCAGAATGAAAATGCACGAATCTCCTCAGTTTACAAAATTGAAAACGGAAGGAAAAGTTTCTAAAAATCCTTTGAAAGAAAGTTTCAGAAATAAAACCAATTTCAAAATGGTCTTGTTGGCTTTGTTTGGAGCAACAATGGGACAAGGTGTGATTTGGTACACAGGTCAATTCTACGCACAATCTTTCTTGGAAAACACTTGTAAACTTGGCTTCAACGATTCTCGTTACATTCTTCTTTGGGCGATTGCGATGGCAACTCCTTTCTTTGTGATTTTTGGTTCATGGAGTGATAAAGTCGGAAGAAAATGGATTATGATGACAGGAATGGCGCTGGGAATTATCTTTTATAGACCGATTTACCAGCATTTCTTGGACAGTACAGATTACAAAACGCTACAGAAAACAGAATTGGTTTCTACAGGTAAATCTGAAACGAAAATGGAATTGGTCAAAGATTCTAAAGACAGTTTGATGATCGTTAAAACACCAATGGTTTTGAAAAACGGTGCCAAATTCAACGAACTAAGAAAAACGAAAATTGCTGCTGACGGTACTAGATCCAAAGTTGAAATCACGCAAGTCGATAAAGAATTATCATCTGGAAATTTCTGGAAATTCGTAGCATTGGTTTTCTTTCAAATCCTTTTGGTGACGATGGTTTACGGTCCGATTGCGGCTTTCTTGGTGGAATTGTTCCCAACCAAAATTCGCTACACATCGATGTCGTTGCCTTACCACATTGGAAATGGTGTTTTCGGTGGTTTGGTTCCGTTCATCGCGACATTGGTTGCAAGTTTCCCTGGTTCTACTCCACTTTCAGGATTGTGGTATCCGATTGGCGTTGCATCTTTGTGCTTGATTATCGGAACAGTTTATTTGAGCAACAAACGACACACAACAGAAGATTAATTTCATTGTAAAACTTTAAAATATAAAAACATGAGCGCAATCAAAAAATTATTAGGCATCGTTTGGATATTATTGGCTCCAACTTCAGTTGTACTAATGTTCATTCAAGCATTTGAAAAAACAAGTGCAGCCGCAGAAGGAATTGCAAGAACAAATACCGCCCTTCAATGGGGAATCATCTTATTCATTTTCATTCCAATCAGTATCGGTTTTACCATTTTTGGATTCTATTCTCTGAAAGGCGAATACGATCGATTGGATGCAGAAGAATAATCAAAGCCTAGTTCATAGTTATCATGATTACACCCGCAGCATTTTGATGTTGTGGGTGTATGATTTTAGAGACTTTCCAAAAAATGCAATCTTTATTTCGTGAATTTTTGTAATTTTAGAATAAATGCAAAACAAAAAACAAATCGTCAAAGTAGGATTAATGGGGTTTTTGACCTTATTATTGCTAAACTTTCCATTTCTATTGATTGCCAATAAAAAAGGATTTTTCGGTGCTTTTCCCAATTTGTTTTTATACGTTTTTGGATGTTGGATTTCCATGATTATCATTATTGCAATCACATTAGAAAGACCTTTTCGCAAAAACAAATAGACAAACATGAGTAATTTAGTCGTCATTCTTTCTGCTTTTGCTTATTTGCTTTTGCTTTTTGGCGTTGCGTATTTTGCTGAGTTTTTGGCTAAAAAAGGAAAAAGCATCATCAACAATGGCTACGTGTATGCACTTTCGATGGCAGTATTTTGTACCGCCTGGACATACTACGGAAGTGTTGGAAAAGCCGCTCAAGATGGCGTCATGTTTCTTTCGATATACATCGGTCCCACTATCATGGCGTTTTTCATGATACCGGTTTTGGGAAAAATTATCCGCATCACTAAGTTTCAACGAATCAATAGTATTGCAGACTTTATTTCCACCAGATATGGAAAGAATTTCACCATTGGAATTGTCGTTACAATCATTTGTATCATTGGCGTAATTCCGTATATTTCACTGCAGCTCAAAGCAATAACTTCAAGTTTTGAAATCATCGTCAACAAAAATCCTGGCGGAAATATTTTCTTGGAAAACAGCACGCTGATTATCACTTTGATTTTGGCGCTTTTCATCATCCTTTTTGGTACAAGATCTGTCGATGCCACTGAAAAACACGAAGGTCTAGTCGCGGCGATTGCTTTCGAAACGATTATCAAATTGGTCGCGTTTATTTGTGCTGGAATTTTTGTCACCTACGGCATTTTCAATGGCTTTGAAGATATTTTCACACGCGCTGCAAAACATGAAAATTTAAATAAACTATTTGAAATCGATGCCGAAAAATCATCCTATTCTTCTTGGTTTACCATGATGTTTATCTCCATGATGGCAGTCATTTTTCTTCCGCGTCAATTTCAAGTCAGTGTCGTTGAAAACATCAAAGAAGCGCATTTGAAAAAAGCAACTTGGCTCTTTCCTTTGTATTTGTTTTTGATCAATATTTTCGTGTTGCCCATCGCCTTCGGAGGAATCTTGATATTCGGAAACAATTCCTTGGACGCAGATACTTTTGTACTCGCGCTTCCACTCCATTTTGGGCAAGATTTATTGGGATTATTCATTTTCATCGGAGGATTTTCAGCCGCAACCAGTATGATTATTTTGGAAACCATTGCCATCAGTACGATGCTGAGCAACAATATCATTATGCCGGTTTTTATCCGAAATAATCTCTTCAAAAAAACCATCGATCAATCTTTTAGCAAAGTCATTTTGTATGTCCGAAGAATCAGCATTGTGCTCATTCTCGTTTTTGCATTTCTCTATGAAAAAAATGTCGCGCAACATTTCTCCTTGGTTTCTCTTGGCTTGATTTCATTCGCTGCGGTAACTCAATTTGCCCCATCCATTTTGGGCGGAATCTATTGGAAAGGTGCTACAAAAAATGGCGCTTTGGTCGGATTAATCGCTGGTTTCACTATTTGGTTTTACACCTTGGTCGTTCCTTCATTGGCCAATTCAGGCGTCATCAATTTCAGCATCATTGAAAATGGATTATTTGGCTTTTCATGGCTCAAACCGAACGCACTTTTTGGCTTGGAAGGTTTTGATAGCATCACGCATTCAGTGATTTGGAGTATGTTCTTCAATATTTTCTTTTACATCGTGATTTCCGTCAACGACAAACCAAATGCGCAAGAACTTTACCAAGCTGAAATTTTTGTCAATATCTATAAACACGCCAAAAAAGACAACCAAGGCGTTTGGAAAGGCGTTGCTTTTATTCCAGATTTGAATGCATTATTGGAAAACTTTTTAGGTGCTAAACGAGCGAAAAATTTGCTGCAATCGTACGCGCAAAGAAACAAAATTCCAATTGATGCTGTGAAAGAAGCCGATCCGCGATTAGTTGACTTTTCCGAAAAGATTTTAGCGGGAGTAATTGGTTCTGCATCAGCGAGAATCATGGTTCGGTCGATCACGAAAGAAGAAGAAATCAGCATCGACGGTGTGTTGAAAATCTTGTATGAATCGCAACAATTGATTCAACTCAACAAAGAACTGCGCAAAAAATCAAGTGAATTGACCAAAGCAACCAACGCGTTGACCAAGGTAAATGAACAGCTGAAAATGATTGACATTTCGAAGGATGAATTTTTGTACACTGTGACACACGAACTTAGAACACCGCTGACTTCCATCCGAGCACTTTCAGAAATTGTGCACGATAATCCCGACATGGAAGAAGAACAGCGTATGGAATTTATGTCAACCATCGTGAAAGAAACGGAGCGTTTGAGTCATTTGATTACGCAAGTTTTGAACCTTGAAAAATACGAAAATGGCAAACAGCGATTGAATCTTAACTCTTTCGATATTATTGGTTTGGCTAAAGAAGCTTCTGACTCTCTCAAGCATTTGGCTGGAAACAAAGACATTGAAATCCAATTGATATATCCGAATAGTTCTTTGCTCATTCATGCAGATGAAGATTTGTTGCGCCAAGTAATTTTGAATCTATTGAGCAACGCCATCAAATTTTCCGCGAAAAGCAATAAAATTGTACTGCGCATTGTAGATGAACAAGACGAAATTGACATTTCAATTGAAGATTTCGGAAAAGGAATTCCAAGTGCTGAATTGCCCTATATTTTTGATAAATTTTTCCAAGCGCACAACCAAACATTGAAAAAACCGCAAGGCAGTGGATTGGGCTTGGCCATTTGTAAAAAGATCATTGAAATGCACAATGGAAAAATTTGGGCTGAAAGTGTGGAGGGAAAAGGTTCTGTTTTTAGATTTTTAATCCCTAATTTTGGGGCAAGAAAATCAGAAGAATAATGTCAAATCTTGCCAAAGTTTTAATCGTTGACGACGATCCAAATATCCTAATGTCGCTCGAGTTTTTGATGCGCAAAAGCGGTTATTCCGTTTTTATTGCCAGAAATGGAACTGAAGCGTTAGAACTTCTTGCATCCAATACGCCAGACATCGCGTTATTAGACATCATGATGCCTGATGTGGACGGTTACGAAATTTGCAAACATGTGAAGGAAACGGAGGAATTGAAAAAATGCAAAATTGTATTTATCAGTGCCAAAACCAAAGAATCCGACATCCAAAAAGGATATGACACGGGCGCAGATTTATACATTACCAAACCGTTTTCGACGAAATTTGTCGTCAGTAAGGTAAAGGAATTGTTAGAGGAAAATTGAGAATATCATCTTTCATTCAAAAAAGTTTAACAAAATCGTAAAATTAAAGGTGTTTTTTTGATTTGATTTCATTAAAAATGACCATTTTTCGGTCAAAAATCTTAATTTTGCAGTAAAATTGCCAAATAGTGATTCAGATACTGGACAAAACATTCGAGACTTACATTTCACCTGAAAAAATTCAGGAAGAGATTAACAACCTTGCGCAAAAAATCAATCAAGATTATGCTGGTAAAGAAGTACTCTTTATTGCGGTTTTGAATGGCTCTTTTATGTTCGCATCTGATATTTTCAAAAAAATCACCATTCCTTGCGAAATTTCTTTTGTGAAAGTTAGCTCTTACAAAGGCACGCAAACTACTGGAAGAGTGGATGAATTAATTGGCTTGAATACAGATATTACCGATAAACACATCGTTATTTTAGAAGATATTGTCGATACTGGAATTACCATCGACAAAATTTTTACGCTACTTAGAGCGCATCAACCGAGTTCAGTAAAAATCGCAACTTTATTGTACAAACCTGACGCGTTCAAAGGAAAGAATGAACCCCATTATGTAGGTTTCACCATTCCGAATGTTTTTGTTGTAGGCTTTGGACTAGATTACAACGAAAAAGGACGAAATCTTGAAGCAATTTATCAACTAAAGGGCAATGATCCCGCACAATAGGCTATGTTAAATATTGTATTATTTGGTCCTCCAGGAGCAGGAAAAGGAACGCAATCTGAACGTTTAATCGAAAAATACGGATTGGTTCATTTATCAACAGGTGACATTTTTCGCGCCAATATCAAAGGCGAAACCGAATTAGGTCTTTTGGCTAAAAGTTTTATGGATAAAGGTTCTTTGGTTCCAGATGAGGTAACAATTAAGATGCTGAAAAGCGAAGTGTTGAAACACGAAAATGCGAAAGGATTTATTTTCGACGGTTTTCCACGTACAAATGCACAAGCATCGGCTTTAGACGAATTATTAAGTTCTTTAAACACTTCCATTACCATGATGTTGGCGTTGGATGTGGAAGAAGATGAATTGAGAGAAAGATTGAAGAAAAGAGCAGAATTCAGCGGTAGACCTGATGACGCCGATCCAGCAATCATCCAAAACAGAATCAACGTTTACAAAAACGAAACAGCTCCCGTGAAAGCTTTTTACGAGGCGCAAAATAAATTTATTTCTATTCAAGGAATTGGTGAAATTGACGAAATTTCAAATCGTCTTTACCAAGCAATTGACAATAGATAATCACAAAAAAATATGGCTTCAGATAACTTCGTAGATTACGTTAAAATTCATTGTGCCTCTGGAAATGGGGGCGGCGGCTCTACGCATTATCGAAGAGAAAAATACATTCCACAAGGTGGTCCAGATGGTGGTGATGGTGGTCGTGGTGGTCACATCATCCTGCGCGGAAATGCACAATTGTGGACTTTGCTCCATTTGAAATTTCATAAACACTCCAAAGCGGGTCACGGTGCCCATGGAACTGGAAATTTGAAAACTGGTTCGCAGGGAGAAGATAAATACATCGAAGTTCCCATCGGAACAATCGCGCGCGACGCTGAAACAGATGAAATTTTATTCGAAATTACCGCTGACAAAGAAGAAGTGATTTTGGTTCCAGGCGGACGAGGTGGAATGGGAAATAACCATTTCAAATCTTCAACCAACCGAGCGCCACAATTTGCGCAACCGGGAGAATCAGGTCAAGAAGGCTGGAAAGTACTGGAATTAAAGGTATTGGCAGATGTTGGTTTGGTTGGTTTTCCAAATGCCGGAAAAAGTACCCTGCTTTCTGTGTTGAGTTCAGCGAAACCTGAAATCGGAAATTATCCGTTCACCACTTTGCGCCCGAACTTAGGCATCGTTTCTTACCGTGATTACCGTTCTTTTGTGATGGCTGATATTCCTGGAATCATCGAAGGAGCGCACGAAGGAAAAGGCATTGGTTTGCGCTTTTTGAGACACATTGAACGAAATTCTTTGTTGCTCTTCATGGTGCCTGCTGACAGCGATAATGTGGCCAAAGAATACGAAATTCTGCTCAACGAATTGAGACAATACAATCCAGAATTGTTGCTCAAAGACCGTTTGCTGGCAATTACCAAATCTGACATGTTGGACGACGTGATGAAATCGCAAATGGAAGTAGATTTACCTGCGATTCCTTATCTTTTCATTTCCTCTTTGGCGCAACAAAACTTGGTGGAATTGAAAGACATGATTTGGAAGAAACTCAATGATGAATGATCGAATGGCTTGAATCTGTTGATCGGTCTATCGTTTTAGCCGTAAATTCGATTCACTCTCCTTGGCTCGATGAATTGATGTGGCTCGTTTCTGGGAAGTTTTTTTGGATTCCATTTTACTTGTTTTTGCTTTTTTTGGCTTACAAAAAGTATGGCTTCAAAAAATCGATGCTCTTTTTGCTCGTGGCGCTGATTTGCGTTGGTTTGGCGGATTTAATTTCCAGTCAATTAATCAAAAACATCATTGAACGTTACCGTCCTTCGCACCATGCTTTGCTGACAAATAAATTGCATTTCTACGAAATAAAACCCGGCGAATTCTACAAAGGCGGACAATTTGGGTTCGTATCTTCCCACGCAGCCAATTTTTTCGCCATGGCCACTTTCATCGGACTTTCGCTGAAAAAATCCTACAAATGGCTTTTTCCAACACTGATTTTCATAGCGGTTTTGGTCAGTTTTTCAAGGTTATACCTGGGTGTGCATTACCTCTCTGACTTAATCGGCGGCGCATTGATTGGGATATTGGTTTCCTATACCGTTTGGCGAACTTGGTGGCGAGGTTGAAAACCAGAATTATTTTTCAAGAAGAACTTTCTCAAATGAAATAAAAATAATATTTTTTGCGATTTTGTTATAATTTCTTACATTTAAGTGAAAATTCATGAATATTTGTTGGAAAAACATAAACAACAAAGTAAGATATTTTTGACTTTTTATTGTTTGATTTTCTGTGCTTTCTATATCCTATTGAACCAATTGACATGAAATTAATCCTTGCTTTTTGCCTATTCTTAAGTTTGAACGCTAATGCGCAATTGAAGTATTTTGTTGAGTATAATATTTCTAATGTTTTTCCAAGCGATAATATTGTCTTAGAAAACACTCTTTTGTTAGGCATAAAAAAGGATAAATCGCTATTTTATATAGGTTTAGGCAGAGAAGATTGGTATTTGGAATATTTTGATAATATTTATTTCACAAATCCTTCGATCTACAATGCACACTGTAGAACTTACAAAATATCAGCTACAATTGAACGTCAGTTTTTTGTAATTAAATCCAAACTTTCATTAAATCTGGGCTTAGGTATAAAAACATATTTCCTAAATCAAATAAGCGACTCTTTATCAAGAAGTATTTACGGTAATCTAAATACTATGCGACCTCCATATTTACAAGATGCAAAAGAAAAGAATATAAATAAATTAAATGGAGTAGATCTTGACGATTTGTTCTTAATAACAAGTGTTCCTTATGCATTCACCGCCAATATTGCCATGCAATATTCCTTCAAAAAGTTGGCCTTAAAGATTTATTATCAGCCATACTTTATGAAAATAAAATATGAAACAGTTAAATCGTCTACAGGAGGATCTAATTTTGCGTTTTACAGCAACATTGGTCTAGGCATAAATTACCCTTTAAATTTCAAAAAGAAAGAAAAGCAAAATTCAGGTCTTCAATAAATTATTAAAAATGAAATTAACTATATTTTTTACGTTGTTTTTTTGGTTTAATTCAAATGCACAAAGTGACTTATTGATAGAGTATACAAGCTCGCTCCGAGCGCCTAATTATTTAGATGATTTAATCCTGAGTAACAATCTGTCAATTGGTTTAAGAAAAAACAAGGTAATATATTCTGTTGGTTTAGGAAGAGAAGATTGGTATTTGAAATATTTTAATAATAACTATTCTACCAATCATTTCATCTACAATGCAC
>JBFYPS010000080.1:0-3209 GCA_041303135.1 Crocinitomicaceae bacterium
ACCTAAACCAGTAACTACAACTCTTTTTAATTCCATACAAGTACCTTTGTTCAACAATATTTAATTCTAGTCTTAAACGTTTTTCTCGATGTAAGAAACCGCATCACCAACAGTCTGAATAGTTTCAGCTTGGTCATCTGGAATTGCGATATTGAATTCTTTTTCAAATTCCATAATCAATTCAACTGTATCTAATGAGTCAGCTCCTAGATCGTTTGTGAAAGACGCTTCGTTTGTTACTTCACTTTCTTCAACTCCTAATTTATCTACGATAATAGAAATTACTTTTGATTTGATATCAGACATTTCTTTTTTATTTAATGGTTAATCAGCTTGCAAAGAAAAAAACAATGCATTAAAAAACAAAATAATTAGCAAGAATATTCTGAACAATAACGCTATATCGCCCTATTTGTGTATGTTTTTATTTATTCGGGGTTTAAATTTTAACACTTTTATACCTCAAAATGGCTAGTTTTTGATTTTTCAACCCATTATTTTAAGATTTATTTTTTGTTTCTCCCTACCTTTGCGCTATGAATAAAGTACGATTAGCTCTTTTCGCATCTGGATCTGGAAGTAATGTTATGAATATTTTAAATTATTTCAAAGGTCATCAACAAGTGGAGATTGTTTTTGTTTTGACGAATAATCCACAAGCTTTAGTTGTTGAAAAAGCACAAGCATTTGGCGTTCGTGTAGATGTATTATCCAATGAAATTGTTGAAAATGGTACAATACTAACAACCATTTGCGAGGCAGCTTCAATTGATTACGTCATTTTAGCAGGTTATCTTCGAAAAATCCCTGCTGATTTTATTCATAATTTCACCCAAAAAATCATCAATATTCATCCATCTTTGTTGCCAAAGTTTGGTGGGAAAGGAATGTTCGGAGACAATGTTCATAAAGCTGTTTTAGCCGAATCTGAAGTAGAAACAGGAATTACAATTCATTTTGTCAACGAAGAATTTGATAAAGGCGAATTAATTGCACAATTTTCGTGTACGGTTACTGTTAATGATACTTTAGCAACGTTAAAAGAAAAAATCCAGGCATTGGAACAGGTCAATTTTCCAATTGTGATTGAAAGAACGGTTATAAATTAAAAGAAAATAAATTATGCTAGGTGAATTTAGTTGGTCGGAATTGTTCAAAGCAACTACTGTGTTATTTGCAGTAATTGATATTGTTGGCTCAGTTCCCATCATTATCAAAATCAAAGAAACTTCTGGAGAAATTCATCCGCTGCGCGCGAGTTTTGTTTCGTTTGGGATTATGATCGGTTTTTTAATTTTAGGAGAAAGTATCTTAAATTTATTTGGCGTAACCATTGAAGCGTTTGCAGTTGCCGGTGCTTTTATCTTGTTTGCAATGGCCTTGGAAATGATTCTTGGAATTCGCCTCTTTCGCGATGAAGTAACGGGTAAAACGGCTAGTGTTGTCCCTTTAGCATTTCCAATTATTGCAGGTGCCGGAACAATGACAACCTTAGTGTCTTTGAAAGCGGAGTTTCAAGAAATAAACATCATTCTAGCGATAATCATTAACATTATCATTGTATATGCAGTGCTTCGCTTGACCAAAAAAATTGAAAATTTTCTTGGTCAAGGTGGAATTGCCATCTTAAAAAAGGTGTTCGGAATTATTTTGTTAGCGATTGCAATTAAATTATTTTCAACGAATTTAAAAGCGTTACTATAATTTTCTTAATACGAAATGTAAACGTTTTTTGGTTCTGTAAAGAAACGCAATGCTTCTTCGCCACCTTCACGTCCAACGCCAGATGCTTTCATTCCACCAAATGGGGTTCTTAAGTCGCGTACTAACCAAGCATTGACCCAAACGATTCCTGCATCTATTTTATCAGCTATGCGGTGCGCTCTTTTTAAATCATTGGTCCACAAAGTTGCGGCTAATCCATATTGCGTTGAATTGGCCATCATTAAAACTTCTTCTTCTGTATCAAATGGGGTGATGGTTACCACAGGACCAAAAATCTCTTCTTGATTCGTTCTACAATCGTATGCCAAACCTTCAATTACTGTTGGACGCAAATAATAACCATTTTCATAAGGCACTTCTAAATGCACTTGTTCGCCACCCGTTAAAATAGTTCCACCTTCTTCTTTTGCTAATTGAACATACGATAATACTTTTTCCATATGTGGTTTTGAAACGACAGCACCTAAAATTGCTTTTGGATCAGTTGGATTAGAAACAGTCGTTTTTGCAACTTTTTCTACAAATGCTGTTTTGAATTTTTCGTACAAAGGTCGTTCAACAAATATACGAGAACCGCACAAGCAAATTTGCCCTTGATTAGCGAAAGATGAACGTAAGGTAGTTTTGAGCATTTCATCAAAATCGCAGTCAGCAAAGATGATGTTGGGGTTTTTACCGCCTAATTCCAATGATAATTTTTTGAACATTGGCGCAGCTGTTTTAGCAATGTATTCGCCTGTTTTGGTGCCACCAGTAAATGAAATCGCTTTGATTTTTGGGTGTTTGATTATTGCATCACCAACCGAAGAACCTAAACCATGTAAAATATTTAATACACCATTTGGCATTCCTGCTTCTTGTGCTACTTTTCCAAGTAAATAAGCGGTATAAGGTGTGATTTCGGAAGGTTTTGCTATCACACAATTTCCAGCAGCTAATGCAGGCGCAATTTTCCATGAAAATAAGTACAATGGTAAATTCCAAGGCGAAATACATCCAACAATTCCAATGGGTTTACGCAAAGTATAATTGACGCCTTCGCCCACCATGTAATGCGATTCAGAGGCAAAATGTGTGATGGCTGTTGCGAAAAAGTGGAAATTTGAAATGGCTCTTGGAATGTCAACATGGGCAGCCAAACTCAAAGGTTTTCCATTATCGCGTGATTCTGCTGCAACAAATTCATCCATGCGATTTTTGATGCCATCTGATAATTTGATTAAAATCTCGCTGCGTTCTTCATTGCTCATTGCCGACCAAATTGGAAAGGCTTTTTCAGCACTTTCAACCGCTAAAGCAACATCTTTTTCATCTGAATTCGGAATCAAGGAATATACATTTCCTGTTGCAGGTTCATAATTATCGATGTATGTACCATTTATTGGCGCACAATATTCACCATTGATGAAGTTTTGTAATTTTTCCATGTTTCAAATTTCGCTGGACGAAAGTAAGTGATTTTTTTGGAAAAAATGAAATCGAAT
>JBFYPS010000081.1:0-6918 GCA_041303135.1 Crocinitomicaceae bacterium
ATCGTCGGCTTATATGGATTGGATGAATGCAAGGAGTTTTTTTGAAATGTTGTGAATATTGAAAGTTTCAATCGCTAAAATTTGTCCTTTATGGCCCATTTTTTCGGCAAGGTCAGTTTGGGTCGAAAGTAGGATGGAGGCTTCAACGAAATCTTTCGTATTATTGGCAATCATGCCATGGATTTCATGTTTGATGGGAATCCCTTCAAAACCAACTTTTGATGATATAACAGGAATTCCCAACGCCAAGGCTTCTAAGATTTTAATTCTAATTCCGGAACCAGATTTAAGTGGAACCAGTAATATCCCATTTTCGCTCAAAAAAGACTTTACATCAGTAACTTTCCCATGAATGACAACATTCTTTTGTTTCAAATTCAATAATTTATCAGACATAAATGAGCCCGCTAAATGTAATTCTGCATTTGGCAATTTTTCTAGAATTTTTGGAAATATTTTGTTGACCAATAATTCAACTGCCTCGATATTTGGTTTCCAATTCATAGATCCTAAAAAACAGAATTTATTCGTTTGAATCGACAATGGATTATCAGTGTCAAAATCCATCGAAACAGGAATTGAACTTATAGGGGTATATATCCCTAAACTTCTGAAATGCAACAAGTCTTCATTTGAAATACAAGCAATTCCATCTACTTTTTTCAATGCGCCGACTTCGTATTTCTTTAAATCTTTGGAAAGTTTTCTTAAAAATAATTTTTTAGTAATTCCAATTTCTGATGCTGCAAGTCGCTCCCAAATTTTGTACTCTACATTGTGCGCCCTTAAAATTACTTTTCCATTGAAATTGGCTCTAATTGCTGCTAAGTATGGCAACAAGTAAGCACTTTCCAAAATAATTACACCAAAGGAAGTTGCTTGAATTGTTTCAATTATTTTCTCTTCAAAAGCACTATTGTAAAATCTTGAAATATTATAGGAAGTACTGCCAAACAAGGATAAAAAAGCATCTTTCGCTTTAATTTGTGTATCCACAAAAACTGCCTCGGGATGAATAATTTCTTTTAGAGGCGAAGGAAAATTATTTACATCAAATGGATGTTTTGTTGTTTGTATCGTTAAATTTTTGACCTCAAAACCCAATTGAAGTAAATTCTTCAAAAGTTCATGCATCGCAATGCATCCTCCGTCTAATAAAGGAAAAATTGGTTTATTAGTGAGATGCAGAACTTTCATTACTTGCTATTTTTTTTTGTTTTTTCTTGAAAAATTTTATCCAAGAATCTTTATTGAATATTTTTGAATCATTGGCAGCACTGCGCATTAATATTATGGCAACAGGTGTCAAAATAAATGTTGCCATCCACATGCCCCAAAATGGTGAAACAACTCCTTCACTAGCCAAACTTTCGCCAACGCTATTGAGAATGAAATAAACCATGAAAAGCAATGCTGCAATCACAACTGGTGCACCAAATCCACCCTTCCTTATGATTGCTCCCAAAGGTGCACCCACAAAAAACAAAACCAAAATTGTAGCTGTGAGTGAAAACTTACGATTAAATTCAATGTAGAATTTTGATACTTCGTCTATAATTGACTCTGTAAATAATTTTTGACTTTGTAGATTGTCCTTGTTTACACGCATTTTACTGATTGAAGTATTGTATGCTTGTCGCAAATCTGCTGTTGTTAAATCACTTACTTTAATTACTTTACTAGGGATTTTCATGGTGTCAATCACTCTTAAACTGATGCTATCATGCTTAAAACGATGTGATTGAAAATAAGGATGACTATTTTTTAAACCTTCCACAAAATTTGTCAAAATAGCCGTTGTTTGTATTTGAATCGAATCAACTGCTTGATTAATTTGAAAGACATTGTACATTTCATGTTTGTCTTTAAAAAGATCTTCATCAGATTTATTCATTTTAAAACCAGAAATATCAATCTTGTAGGTTGCATCGTCAAAAGAATATCTTCTACTAGGATGAAAATTACTGTTAGAACCAGTTCCAGTGCCTGAAAATGAAGACAACTCTTCGAAAACTTCTCCTTTTTCTAAATTAAAGAAAAGATACAATCCATTTTTGGATTTAAAAACCTCGCCTTTTTCAGCTTTTACGGTTTTTACAACATTCAAATTGGTGTGATCGTGAATGGTGATTCCTTCAAATTTACTATCGTTTCCTTTGTCAATTTTGATTGAATATCCGTCTAATTGATTGTTATATTTTCCTGGTGTTAAAATGGTTGAGATTTTGGTTTCTTGAATGTCATAAATAATAGTGCGCCATTTTAAATTTGCAACAGGAATCACAAAATTGGCAAAATAGAAAGTTCCTAAGCAAATTAATAGTACCACGCCGGTCAAAGGTCTTAGAATTCTATATAAAGATAAACCAGATGATTTTAAAGCGGTTAGCTCGTTGTTTTCAGCCAAATTTCCAACGGTCATAATCGACGATAAAAGCATGGCTAGCGGCAAAGCCAAGGGAATTAAACTGGCTGAAACAAAAAATAAAAGTTCAAGGATGATTGCAATACTGATTCCTTTTCCCATTAAATCGTCAATGTACTTCCAAAAAAATTGCATGATTAGCATGAACATGGAAATACAAAACGTAACCACAAAAGGACCTGCGAAGGATTTGATACTAAAAACGTACAGTCGTTTCAAAATAAAAGAAATTCTTTTTCACAAAAGTAACGAATGATAAGAGAATTAATTTTGAATTTTTAAAAATGAAAATATTCTCTACCAATAAAAATGACCTTAGTCAACTGAATTATGCTCCTAAAACTCTCTTTAATTCTTGAATGGATGATTCCCAAAGCATTGTAACTTCTTCAACATCATCTTCTTCAGCGAAATCTGTTATGTGTAAAACCAATGTTTTTGTCATTGGATCGACCTCATATTGAATTTCAAAAAAGATGTCTTTGTCCTCATCTTCTTCACGCAACCATTTCCAGCGCATGTGATTTCCAGCCTTTTTACTTAGTAATTTTGCTTGTTCTTCGCTTCCATCCCAATAAAAGGTGTAAACATCCTCTTTAATATTTACATCATCAGCAAACCATTCTGCCAATCCACTTGGCGTAGAAACCATGTTTTCAAAAACTTTTGGTGAAGTTTTTAATAAGTATTCTAATTCTATTTTGTGTTTATCAGTCATACTATTTTTCATTTTATTACCTTCGCACTTTATTTGAAGATTTGAAATATACATAATTCTTTTCAATGGCATTAGTACACACACTAGAAAAAAATGGAAATTTTTTATTTAAATACCGCGGACAGATCCCCGTTATTTTGTTTTTGATGGCAATTCCAACCATTTATTTCACTAATTATGAGTTTCTTAAAGGAAATGATGATTGCAAATTAATTCTTACAATTATAGCGGGAATTATTTCTTTTTTAGGTCTTGTAATTCGATCGATTGCGATTGGAACAAGCAATAAACACACCTCTGGAAGAAATACGAAGGAACAAGTTGCGGAAGCATTAAACACTAAAGGAATTTATTCTACTGTTCGACATCCACTTTATTTAGGAAATTATTTCATGTGGATTGGAATTGTAATTTATACTTTCAATATCTGGTTTGTTTTATTAATCAGTCTGATGTTTTGGTTGTATTACGAAAGAATCATGTTTGCTGAAGAACGTTTTCTAGAGAAAAAATTCGGACAATCTTATGTTGATTGGTCTATGAAGGTAAATGCTTTTTGGCCTGGTTTTAAAAATTATGAAAAAACAAGCATTCCTTTTTCCATGAAAACAATCATGAGAAGAGAATATTCTGGAGTAACAGCAACCATTATTGGTTTTGTTTTTATTGATTTTTTTAGAGATTGGTTCGTAGAAGGTGAAGTTCAATGGAAAGTGAATCATGGAATTGTGGTGGTGATTGCTTTGCTAATTTCTTTGATTTTCAGAACTTTGAAACATAACACTAAAATTTTATTTGAAGAAGATAGATCTTAATCTATTTTCAAATAAATATTTGCGTATATTTGCACCCGCAAACAGGCTAATTAATTTGATTTTTCAGCTTAAAACGCAATATGGCGAGGTAGCTCAGTTGGTTAGAGCGCCGGATTCATAACCCGGAGGTCGGGAGTTCAAATCTCCCTCTCGCTACAAGTAAAGTAAGGCTTTCAGAAATGGAAGCCTTTTTTTTTGGATTAAAGTTTTATATTTGAAAATGAAATGTAAAAAAATCAATCTGTTCATTGTCTTTTCGCTTTTGCTAGTCAACGCATTTGGACATGAAAAAATGGATTCTACCTATCATTTTCGTTATTCTAAATCCCAATCTGGACTTGCTGTTTTGGTGAAAGTAGCAGCTAAGATATTTCTACCAAAAAATACCATTCAATCAAAAATCGAAAATGAAAATTATTCCTCTTTACCAGTTAAAATTCCCAATAAAATAAAATCGAATTTAAAAATTGATACTTTCCATGTTAGTGGCCATAAAGTGTATCAATTTGCGCCTAAAAATAATTCTTCCCAAAAATTAGTCTTGTTTTTACATGGCGGTGGTTACGTGAATAATATTTTTAGACAACATTGGATTTTTTGCGCTAACCTGGTTGAAAAAACCAATTGTAGAATCATTATTCCAGATTATCCGTTGGCACCAAAATCAAATTATTTGGATGCTTTTTCGATGTTGGATACAATTTATCAAAATCTACTGAAAGAAACAGGTGCTGGGAACATTATTTTGATGGGAGATTCGGCCGGTGGCGGATTGGCAATGGCATTTGCTCAAAAATTGAAAAGTGAAAATCAACCTCAAGCAAGTCAATTGATTTTAATTGCGCCTTGGCTTGATGTTACCATGTCAAATCCTGACATTGAATCGATTCAAAAAAAAGATCCTGTATTAAATGCACCCGTTTTTATTCCTGCAGGGGCGAAATGGGCAGGAAATAGTTCAACCAAAAATCCGCTGATAAGTCCAATTTATGGTTCGGTGGAAGGACTGGGAAAAATTTCAATTTTCATTGGTACGCACGATATTTTATTAGCGGATTGCAAAATTTTAAAAAAGAATTTAGAGCAAAAAAATATCGTTTTCAACTATTTTGAATATCCTAAAATGCTCCATGATTGGGTAATGTATATCCCTATGAAAGAATCTAGGTTTTCAATCAATCAAATTGCAGAACTTATTCTAAATGAAAGTAAATGAAATATTTAAATGTTATATTTAGTTTGGTTTTAGTCTTGTTTTCTTGCAAAAAGGAAGCGGCTATATCTGTCCAAAGTCAACTTGAAGGTTTTTGGAAACACAATAGTGATCAAACGCATTCAGTTTTTTTAGAAATTGGTGCTGATTCAAAAGGATATATTGAATATTATGAAAACAATGAATTTAAAAGTGATACGCAGCAACGAAAATGGCTTATAAAGAACAATATTTTGTATTTCGGCTGGCTGTCAGGGAAAGAGGAAAAATTTTCAATAGATATGAATCCAACAATAGCTACATTTGAATTTATTAAACAATTTGACACGATTGAAGTTGGACATCGATATATTGTTTTGGATGGTGATTATTATGTTGAATAAATAAGAAAAAGATGCAATACAACGCTAAATCAATTCGACCATTTTTAGGAGCTGAAAATTTTGAAATTTCTCGACAATTTTACATTGATTTAGGATTTTCAGAAGTAATCTTAAGTGCCAGTTTAAGTTATTTTTCTACTTCAAATCTAGGATTTTATCTTCAAAACGCATTTGTCAAAGATTGGATTGACAATACCATGGTTTTTATGGAGGTGGAGAATGTGGAAAATCATTGGAATGAATTAGTCGCATTGAATTTAACTGCGAAATATCCCCAAGTTAGACTAGTGCCAATTCGCACTTTAGAATGGGGTAAAGAGTGCTTTTTACATGATCCATCTGGAATTTTGTGGCATTTTGGACAATTTAATTAATTTGATTGAAATGCACAATAATCAAGAAACCTTTGAAACTTGGAACAAGATCGCAAGTTTATATGAAAGTAAATTCATGACTTTAGACATTTACAATGATAGTTATGACCATTTTCTAAATTTGATTAAATCCAAGAATCCAACAATTTTTGAAATCGGCTGTGGTCCAGGAAATATCACAAAGTATCTGCTTGAAAAAAATGAATCTTGCCATGTTTTTGCTGTAGATGTCGCGCCAAATATGATAGAGCATGCGATTAAAAATACCTCGGCTTACGGAGAAAATTCGCAAAGGGCTAACTTTAGAATCATGGATTGTAGATTTATTTCAACGATTGACTCAACATTTGATGCCATTATAGTTGGATTTTGCTTGCCTTATTTGTCTCAAATTGAATCAATTGATTTTATTGCTGATTGCAGTAAATTATTGAATAAAGATGGAATTTTTTATTTGAGTTTTGTAGAAGGAAATCCTATCGATTCAGGCTATCAAGTAGGTAGTAGTGGGGATCGAATTTATTTTAATTTTCATAGATTGACTAATATTGAATTAGCTTTAAAACAAAATCAATTCAAACAACTTGAAGCGATACATGTGGCATATGAAAAATCAGATAATTCCATTGAAATTCATACAGTCGTAATCGCTCAAAAAGAAAATATTTAAAAGAGCAATTCCAATGAAAAGTATTTTTAGTCTAAGGTCAGCTCATTTGCAATGACAATTTGATTCCATCTTAAAAGCGATATTTCCTTTAGTTGTATAGTTCTTTACAAACAAAAAAATAGTTCATAAATTATACAGTATTTAATGGATGATTATTTGAATTTCCAGTGATAATATTAGTATAATTAAGCCTTTAAAAAAGCAGGAATTAGGGTTTAATAATTGATTTTTTACTATTTTTAAATTAGTTATTTCGGAATTAATCAAAAAATAACTAGATTTTACTCAATTTAATCATCAAACATGGACAAAAATAAGAT
>JBFYPS010000082.1:0-10618 GCA_041303135.1 Crocinitomicaceae bacterium
TTTACCCTAAAGTAAATTGTTTTTGGGTACTGTTGCGCCAGTTTTATTTTAAAAGTGTTGGATTGAAAAAACAAACTTTTAAACTTTGTTTTATCGCCCAATATTTGTTTGTTTTCGTTGTCAAAAAATTCAATGGTGTCGAGGTGGACATTTGGAAAATCAATATAAATGAATTTTTTTTCAAAATTGTGTTGAATTTCCACTTTGCACCAAACAGCAACATTTTCATTGTAGCCAATGTTGATGTCTTCTCCTGCTTTTATTTTTTTGAACTGCTTATTTTTTACCTTTTCTAAATTTAAGACAGAATTTTTATCGACAAAATAACCATACTTGATTTTCATTTTTTCACCAGAAAAAGCTTGAAATGAAGAAAATAGGATTAGAAATTTAAGCCAAAATATTATTTTCATGAACAAGTTTGATAAGTGAGCCAACGTTAGTTATTTCCAATTTTCTATTGATGTTTCTTCTGTGTGTTGAAACGGTTGTTTTGCTGATAAAAAGCAATTCACTTATTTCTATACTTGATTTTCCTTTGACAATCAATTTAATTATTTCCTTCTCTTGTTTTGAAAGCCTAAATTGTTTGGTAAAATTTTCATCAATATCTTTAAAATTTGACTTAGACGATTTTATTTTTTGACAATAAAATTCAGTCATTTCTTCACGCTCGATGACATGTATCAGTTCGTCAGGCGGGGTTTCTTTCTTTAGAAAAGCAGCAATTCCAATTTTTTTAGCCTTTTGAATTAGAAAATCCTCATAATAAGCAGTTAATATTATGATTTTGGTGTTTTCTAAATAATTTTTCAAGGATTCAACTAAACTAAAACCATCAGTTTCATCAATGTTTAAATCACAAATGAGTATATCGATGGATTGTTTTTTTAGCTCTTCAGCGCATTTTAAACTGGAATTTACGACTGTTATTTCACAATCAATTTCCGATTTATGAATTATCTCAGCGATTCCATTGCCAAACAAAATATGATCATCACAAATGAGTATTTTCTTTGTTAATTTCAATGGAAGTTTTTTAAGTTTAACAAAAATAAGGAATTAATTCAACTACTAAAGATTAAGTTGAAAAAGCTTTTAATTATTATTATTAGTAAGTAGTTTTTATAAAAATTAAGAACAGTCTTTTTTAGCAGTTTTACCTTTCGATTTAATTTTCATGTTCACTCAATCTATTGATTTTAAAAAAAATAATATGCTACTTTTATATTTTATACTTAATTTTAAATCAGCATTCATATTTTATTCTCAATGGTTTCCTTAGAGTCTTGTAAATCAATTGCATTAAGTTTTCCTGAAACGGTCGAACAACCTCATTTTGAGAAAAGTTCAATTCGAATTAATAAAAAGATTTTCATTACGCTTGATTCCAAAAGACAAATTGCAACGGTTAAATTGAATGCCAAATCACAAGATTTGTTTTCACTTTTTGACCCGAAAATCGTTTATCCTGTTCCCAATAAATGGGGTTTGCAAGGTTGGACAATCGTTGAATTAAATTTAATAGATTTGGATTTTTTGAGAGAAATTATCGAAGAAGCTTTTCAAACAGTTTCAAAATCAAAATAATACTCAATTATGATAAGATTAATTTTAAGCTTCTTGGTTCTGTTGCTTTTTGCCTGCAAGCCAGCTCAAGATGAAAATTATGAGGATGAATTCATGGCAAAACCTCAAATTGTTTTGGATGAAATGGTTGGCACTTGGAAAAATCAAGATGGAATCCATTTTGAAAGATGGCGAAAAGTTGATTCTACCCATTATTTGTCTGATGTTTATATCGTTGAATCTAAAGACACAATATTACAAGAAGTGGCTAAAGTTTATTTTTCAGATAAAAAATGGAATTTTGAAAATTGGGTGAAAGATCAGAATAACAATCAAAATGTTATTTTCAGCGCTGCCACTTGGGATGATCGTAACATTGCATTCAAAAATCCAAGTCATGATTTTCCCACAGAAATTCACTATGAGGTGATTTCAGATTCAATTATGACAGCATTAATTCTTGGCAAAAATGACCTCGGAAAATCAGATACTATACATTTCAAATATAGAAGATTGAACTAAATTAAATGCTCACTTTATCGTTTGAATGTTAAAATGTTAGCTTCAATTTTTTACTAGCTTGAAAATATTTGAATTTTTAATGTAACTGATGTTTCAAAATTTGTTAAAAAGTGAAGAATAAAATTTATCTTTGCCCTCTTTTTGTGTATTATTTTTCTGAAAGTTGTGCATCAAAATAAAAAAGGACCAATGTCCACTAATTAATATTATTATTATATGATCAAGTTTTTATTGATTTTAGTTGTCTTTTTTGCTGGTTTTCAATTAGATGCCTTTTCTGCTATCGCCAAGCCACAGGTGAAAATTGATGTCAAAGACACTTTAGGTACAGTAGTTGAAAAATCTATTGCTCTAGAGGTGAAATCATTTTCCAAAAGAGATGTCCGTGGAACTTTGATTGATGCGGTAACTGAAAATCCAACAGAGAAAGTAAATGTTATTCTGAAAAGTAAAACTTCAAAAAAATCATACGAGGCAGAATCTGACGACGAAGGAATCTTTTTATTTAAAAACATTCCAGTTGGCGAATACCAATTGTTGATCGAAGACAAAGATTATATTCTTCCTGGAGATCCAGAAAAAGCGGTTTCTAAAAGAGGATTTCCTGTGAATATTGATGGTGAACATGAAACAGCATACAACATGGAACCTTTCAAGGTTTCGTTGAAGGTAAGTTGGATGTTCAATTGGGGCGATAAAGGCGCAAAAGAGCACTATTGGTCGCATTTAGTGGCTAAAATAATATTGATTGTTTACGGTTCTTGTTTGGTATTGGTGTTCTTTTATAGTGTTTTGCAATTATCATTGTCAATCGCTTACGCGAGAAACCGCAAGAAAAAAGAGGTGGAAGTTAGGCCTGTTTTTGATCCTGCAAAAGCGCCAAAAGTAACAGTTCAGTTGCCTATGTACAACGAACTTTATGTTGCTGAAAGAATCATCGAAAAAGCGGCTGCATTTGATTATCCTGCGGATAAATTGGAAATTCAAGTATTAGATGACTCTACGGACGAAACAAAAGATGTTATTGCCAAAAAAGTTGCTGAAGTAGCTGCAACAGGTGTAAATATCAAGCACATTCACAGGGTTGACAGAACTGGATACAAAGCAGGTGCTTTAGATGCAGCGATGGACAAAGTAGAAGGTGAATTCATCGCAATTTTTGACGCGGATTTTGAGCCAGAACCAGATTTCTTGCAAAAAACAATGCCTTATTTTGAAGATGAGAAAATCGGTGTGGTGCAAACCCGTTGGGGACACATCAACAAAACATATTCTGTATTGACACAATTACAAGCGTTTGGTTTGAATGGTCACTTTGCTGTAGAGCAGGGTGGAAGAACCGCTTCTGGACACTTCATCAATTTCAATGGAACAGGTGGAATTTGGAGAAAAAAATGCATCGAAGACGCAGGTGGTTGGGAACACGATACTTTGACTGAAGATTTAGATTTGAGCTACCGTGCTCAATTAAGAGGTTGGAAATTCAAATATTGTGAACACGTAATTGCACCAGCTGAATTGCCAATCACCATGTCGGCTTTGAAAAGTCAACAACACAGATGGATGAAAGGAGGCGCAGAATGTTTTAGAAAAATGGCTTGGAGAATTTTGACTTTCAAAAATGTTAGAGTTGGCGATAGAGTGCATGGATTGTCACATTTATTCAATTCTTCTGTTTTTGTATTTATCTTGATAATGTCATTGCTAAGTTTACCTGTTTTACACATCAAAGACAGTTTCTCTGATTTGAATTTCTTTATCCAATTTGGGTCGATTTTCATTTTAAGTACAATTTTCTTGATGTACTATTATTGGTTGGCATACAGAGATAAAACTGAAAATAAATTCAAATCATTTTTTCAATTCGTTGGAAGATTTTTCCAATTTCTAATTGTTTCAATGGGATTATCTCTAAGTAATACTGTTGCTGTTTTAGAAGGCTACTTGGGAATCAAAAGTTCATTTGTAAGAACGCCGAAATTCAACGTATTAAGTAAAGGCGAATTCAAAGGAAATAAATACGACAAAAAAAGCATTTCATTGATAACTTTGGGAGAAGGATTTTTGATGTTGCTTTTTGGAGGAACGGCTATCAATCGTGCTATCTATGGTGATTTAGGAATGGTTCCTTTCCACTTGATGTTGGCAATTGGTTACGGATTGGTATTCTTTTATTCAATTGGTGAATTGAGAACACAGAAAAAATAAATTACAAATAAAACTCAAATTGAAAGTCGCCTATTTAGGCGACTTTTTTTGTTTCTAAATCTCGGAATTGTTAAATAACATCATTTTAACAATAAGAGGAACGATAATTGTTTAATTTTCTATCATCAAAATTCGGTATTATGAGAAAAAGCTATTTAATCGTTTTTGCAATTATTTTTGGAAGTTCAACTTCCGCTATTTTTGCACAAGATCAGTTGACGAATGATTTTGCACCCATTAAAAGTGAATTGCAAAGTTGGGATCCTGTAAGAGGGGAGTGGTTAGCAGAAAGTATGCTCGCAATGTCTCGTAAACAACCTATTCCAGATAGAACTTTTCCTGAAGATTTTACACCAGCAGAAATGTATAGGATGGTTCCTGCAACATCGCGAGATAGAATCTCTACCACTGTGAATGCAAATAGAACTAATCAAGCCAATACTTTAAATGGAGATGTTTGGGTGCAAATGTCAGACTTGATTAGTCGCTCGAATTGTAAAGCTGTGACTGGAAGAAGTTACGGTGATCCGCATTTGACAACTTTTGATGGAAAAGCCTTTTCCTTACAAACGGTTGGTGAATTTATTCTCGCCCAATCATTAAATGGAAATGTACAAGTACAAACCAGACAACGTCCAGAAAGCGATGATTTTTCATTAAACACCGCTGTTGCGATGAATGTCAATGGAGATCGAGTTTGCATCTATGCAGATGATAAACCAGACAATGAAATCAATAATCCATTAAGAGTTGATGGAAGAGTTGTAAGATTAACTGGTTCAAATATTTATTTTTTACCTCACGGTGGAACAATTAGAAATAATGGAAATGAATATACGGTGACTTGGCCAACGGGTGAAAAAGTAACTTCAAAAATCACAAACCGTTCTTCATTCAATTTCATGAATGTTACTACTGAAATTTATCCTTGTGCAAATGGAGGTTATGAAGGTTTGTTGGGAAATGCAAACGGGACGCCTTCTGACGATATCAATACAAGAAACAACAGATACGACAATGCCGAAGCAATGAATCGCTTCAATACAGGATTTGGTTTTCCAAGTTCAACCATGAGCAACGAAGCTGAAAAAGAATATTTATTCTATTTGGCAAAGGAATTTGGTTCTGCTTGGCGTGTTAATCAAATGAATTCACTTTTTGATTACAGACCAGGACAAAATACTGAATATTTTACAGATTATTCCTTTCCAAGATATCATAGAACCGTGCGCGATTTAAGTCAAACACAAAGAGATGCTGCGCGAAGAGATTGTGAAAACAACGGAATTACTGGAATTGATATGGAAGGTTGTATTTTTGATCGTGGTCACATTGGATTGCCACCAACACGTCAACCTGAAATTATTGACCGAACAGCGGGCGTTGTTTTACCAACGATGCAAAAAGGTGATCGTGTGTTGAATGTGAATCCGAGACAACCAGAAACTAATCCAGGGTCAACAAAACCAGTATTAATTGGCGGAGAAACGAAACAACCAGCGGTCGATCCAGTGAAGCCTTCAAAACCAGTTGTAATTGGTTCAGAAACAAAAGAACCACCAACGGAAAAGCCAACACCTGTGATTCAAAGTAAACCTGTTGGTTCAGGCGAAACAGTAGGAACTTCAAAACCTATTGAGACTAAATCGCCAAATCCAGTAGTGAAAACGCCTGTAGAAAGTCCAAAACCAGTTGAAAAGCCGATTGAAAAACCTAAACCTGTTTATGAAAATAGACCAGTGGAAAATAAGCCAATCGAAAAGCCAAAGCCAGTTGTCAATCCAACACCAACGCCAACACCGGTTCAAGCGCCAAAAGCGATGGAAAGTAAACCCGTGATTCAAAGTTCAACGCCGGTGAAAGTGGCAACTCCAACTCCAACAACATCGCCAAAACCGATGATTGCAAAGCCAAGATAGATTATTGTAATGCTTTGTAACTATTGACCCAAGTGGTATCTTGCACATCTTTGAGGATATTCCAAAAGTTGGTATCCAAAAAGTAATTGAGATCCACATTGTCCACTTTGTAATTGATTCTTAAAAATTCAGCTTGTTTAGCGGATGGTCGGTTTAACTCACTTGACCATCCTTTTTCATCTACATTCATGAAGGGAAAATCTGAGAATCTCAATTTCCAAAGTGAATCGATAGGAAAACACATGGGAACAGGTTTTAGATGTATAGAATCATTCACCATGCCGCATGAAATTTCATATTTTTCAAATAAATTTTCCTTTGTCGGATTGTAAATGCTTGGCCAATATCCAGAAGCGATTTTGATGAAATCATCTTTAGTAAGGATTTTTTTATAGGTCAATGCACGTCCATCATCTAGGAAAGCGACCAATGTGTACATGGTGATTCCAGATTGAAAACGAACTTGCACACCAAAAACGGGTTTCAAACTTGGATTTTGAACCACAGATGCACAAATTAGCCAACAAAAAATTAAAAAAATCCGTAAATACATATCCGAATTTAAGGATCGAAGTTTTTCCCTCAATCGCCTTTGGAAACTTAATACGGTTATTTTGAGTTTTGGTTCTTATAAAAGAAAAGAAACCAAGAGATTATTAGAAAAAAAGCGATTAATCCTAGGATTACAAAGATGTTTTGAACTAAAAAAATGGTTACAAGTAAAGTGGGAATGGCAAAAATGACCAATAAATGAAACTTGCCTTGGTGTTTTGGATTATTTTTCAAAGCGAATTAATCCATTGGGTGTAATACAAGCATCTAGACGCACATCTCCAGGATGAATGTCTTCAATTTTTGGTTCCAAATCGAATAAGTATAATCCGATAAATTGGCAATTTGGCGCACATTTTTTCAGGAATTTATCGTAAAATCCTTTTCCATATCCAACGCGGTTACCTTTTTGGTCAGCGGTAATTAGCGGTACAAAAACATAATCAAAACGGTCGGCAGCAATGACTTTTCCTTTTTTTGGTTCAGGAATTCCCCAAGCACTTAATTCCAATTGATCTTCTGATTCAAAAAGAATGTGCTTCATTTCCATGGTCTCAAAGTTCGATTTTGGAACGGCTACTTTGGCACCAAATTCAATGGCTTTTTCCCAAATTCTGTAGGTGTTTATTTCATGTTGTCTTTCAATAGGCAAAAATAAACTTACATATTTTTCCTCCAATTGAAAATGTGTAAAAATCAAATCCGAAATTTGTTCAGACAATTGTTGCAATTGCCCTGGTGCTAATTCCTTTCTTTTTGAAAGATAAAATTGCCTTAAATCAGCTTTTGTTTTACTCATATTCCAGGGATAAATTGTCTAGCAGAACTGGCAACTTCGTTTTCGTTTATTTTGTTGGCTTCATCCATGGCACGACCCAAAGCAACAGTTAATAAATCCTCCAAATCTTCCTTTTCCATTTCTTTGAAGGAAGTATTGATTTGAAGAGAAGTAAGTTTTCTGTTTCCATTTAATTCAATGCGAACAAGTCCACCACCAGCTTCACCAACGACAGTAGTTTGTTCTAATTTCATTTTACTTAACTCCAAGGCTTGTTGCATTTGAAGCATGATAGCTTTTTGATCTAATCCAAACATGATAAACTTTGTTTCTTTACAAATATACACAATTTAAAAAAAATCAAAAAACAATTAAAAAAGCAGCACTTCTTTTACTGATATGTTGACAAAATTTCTAATGAATTCTAGTAAAATAAGCCAACCTTAACTATTTTTATTCCGTTTAAACTTTCACAAATGTTAACTTTGTCATTCAAAATTAAAACAAAACAAATCGCTAAAACATGAAAAAAATCTTAATTTTAAATTTCATCGTATTCTGCTTCTCTTATGTTTTTTCGCAAGACACTACAGTAGTTTACGAGGAAATTCCTGATGCGGAGGTAGAAGAATCAACGCCAATTGAAACTTTCTATTCAACAAGAATAATCAATGGTCATTCAGTAGAAACTTTGAAAAAAGGAACCTTAGAGTTTCGCATCGAACATAAATTTGGTGATTTAGCAGGAAAATTTGGCGGAATTAACACACTTTATGGATTGGATAATGTGGCGGATATTCGCATTGCATTTGAATACGGAATTACAGATAAATTGATGGTAGGTTTGGGTAGAAGCAGAGGTACAAGTCTTCCTTATCACTCATTGTTAGACGGTTTTGTGAAATACAGATTGTTGCACCAAGAAAAAGGAAAAATGCCTGTTTCGATGGCTTTGGTCGGTTCGCTCTTTTACAGTTATATGCCTGCTTCTTCTTTGGTTTCAGATGTAGCGCATTTTCCAAAGCAAGCGCATAGATTTGCCTATTCCTCTCAATTAAATTTTGCAAGAAAATTCGGAAAACGTTGGAGTTTGGCCTTAATGCCAACATACGTGCACAGAAATTATGTGGCAGAAGATGACGTAAATGGATTATTTTCATTAGGAACCGCGGTGAATTTTGCGATAAATTCGAAAATTTCTTTGGCTGTAGAATATTACAACAATTTTCAAAAGGAAAACACAAGAGAAAAATACCACAATAGTTTATCAATTGCAGTAGATTGGGTAACATTTGGACATAATTTTAAAGTATTCTTAACCAATTCAGGTGGTTTTGGTGAAGTGCAATTTATTCCTTACACCAATACTGATTGGGCAGAAGGTCAGTTCAGATTAGGGTTTTGTATTGCCAGAAAATACATGAGAGAATAATCAAATTCAAGTAAAAAAATATTCAAATTAATTTCAAATGAAAAAGAATTACAAATACATTTTAGCAGGATCATTGATGTTATTTTTGGTTGATGTGACCTTTTCAGCTTGCACGAAAGACAAAGTGCAGCCTGCGCCGATAGATACAACTTGTGCAGATACGATTTCTTTCGCAAATGATATTTTGCCAATAATGGAAAATTATTGTACGAGCTGTCATAACGTTGACAATGTTTCTGGTGGTTATGATTTGTCAAATTATGCAGGGGTTACTGTCAATACTGGAAAAGTACTTGGTTCAGTATTACATGATGGTTCAGCTTCAGCAATGCCACAAGGTGCAGATAAAATAGCTGATTCATTGATTCAAAAAATCAATTGTTGGATCAACCAAGGTGCAAATAACAACTAAAATTTGTGGTACGTCTTTTGACTATCCATATTTAGTTAAATAATTATTAATGAATCGGATTGGATAGTTTTCACAATTATCTTTATCTTTTAAAAACACAAACAATGAAAAAGTTTATTTATCCAATGTTGGCAGGTCTGTTGTTATTGACTTCGGCTTTTATGTCAACTTCAACACAAGAATGGAAAATCGCTTCAAACTATTCCATTAAATTCATCAGCAAAGATCCTTCAGGAATTTTCAAAGTTTTCAAAGGTACCATCAAGTATGACGAAAAAGACTTGGCTGGTTCTAAATTTGATCTATCAATCGACGTTTCCTCAATCAGTACTGGAAACGGGATGATGAACAAAAAAGCGCAAATTGATGAGTGGTTCAATGCAGCGAAATTTCCTCAAATTACGTTTGTTTCAACAAAAATTGAAAAAACTGAAAAAGGGGTTTCGATTTACGGAGATTTGAAAATCAAAGGAACAAGCAAACCAACAAAAATCAATGCTGCTGTGACAGGATCAGGAGATAAAATTAAATTTGAAGGTACTTTCAACGTGAAAAGATCTGATTTCAAAGTGGGTCACAAAAGTGAAACCGTTCCAGATATCATGAAAATAGAATTCGAAGTTCCAGTAACGAAAAAATAAAAATATGTTTAAAAAATCATTATTTGTAGGGATTACAGCAGGCGTTTTAGCAGGTGTTGCATCCATCATTTTTACCATGGTTTACAAAGAAATTACATTTGTAGATTTTTCACCCGTTTTACACGCTTCAAATTTGATTGGTGCTTGTATGTTTGGATGTATCTTAGCTTCAATCGGTTTTTGGGGTTTGACAAAAATCTCTCCAAAGTTCGGTGAAATCATTTTCAATTTCTTGTTTACGCTTTTAACTTTTGCAAGTATTCTAGGTCCAATTGGCTACAAATTCCCTTTGGATTTCAATGAAGAAATCACCACTTATTTCCCATTTTTAGCAATCACTTTGCATTTCTTTCCAGCGTTGATTTGGTTTGCTGTAAAGCCGATTTTTATTAGGAGTTAAGGGGATTAGGTAGTTTTAATTTGTTGGAAGGATGGTATTTTTATATCATCCTTTTTTTGTGAGTAAAAATTAGTATTGAAGTTAATGATAGACCAACCTGAACTGCTTAAGTTCGCATAAATATATTATTTTTGAGTATAACTTAATGGTTAACAACTTGCTAAAAAACATTTATAAATTAATAC
>JBFYPS010000083.1:0-4040 GCA_041303135.1 Crocinitomicaceae bacterium
CAAAAGACTTTTTGAAGTTGTGTCATTAAAGCCACGGATGCACGGATTTTTTTTCGAATTATTTTAATAAAAGCCACGGATGCACGGATTTTTTTTGAATTAATCTGTGAAATCCATTAAATGAGCAAAGCGAATTTTGAATCTCTTTTTCCGTGTAATCTGTGAAATCCGTGGCTAATAATAAATTTCCAGAACTCACATTAATCTAGTCTAATAGTTGCTGAGCAACGGTTCTAATGTCTCCTGTCTAATAGCGAAGCGAGTCTTTTTTTTAAGACAATATGATGTTAAGACCTTAGGATTTTAAGACTTTTGATTTTCGTAGTTTTTGCATGATTCGCAGGTTGCAATGCAACAACACCGACAATTTTGTCTTAAAGCTTCGAAGAAGCGTGTCCTAAAATCTTAATATCTTAAAGCGCAGCGGGTCTTTTTACTCTGGTCGGTAGATGTGCAATTCACCTTTGTAGATATTTTTCAAATCAATGTCCGTTATTTCAACGCGATTGTTGAATGTTCGGGTGTTTTGATGCGCTAATTTGTATTTTCCAGTACCTGAAACTTCGTAAATTACTGCTGTGTGGTGCAACATCATTTCTGTGTAAGTTACTTGGTCTTTGACGTATTTTAGTTTTACATTTTCAAATTGAATAATGTCGCCTGGAAAAATGCAATCTGAGTTGGGATCCACTTCTTGACCAAAAATGTATTCCTTGTTCCATTTTGCATCCACAGATTCAAGCGCTTGGGCTGCCAAATCCCAGCATTCGCCACGACCAACTTTTTTGTTGATTTTGCTCTTCACAAATTTCAAAACGCCTACATTTAATGTTGGAATTTCATCGCAATCCGCAAGGCTGTCATTTTGGGAAAATCCAAAAGTTGTAAGCAAAATGAAAATCAAAAATGTACATTGCTTTTTCATGACTTTTGTTTAAAAACGTTTATTCTCGCTCAAGTTACAAATCATTTTTTTTCAAATTCATAAATGTTGTAAATTTTTTCAAAATGATGCATCTTTTTTAGGTTGTAGTGCTGATTCAATGAGTTTAAAATGTTATTTCCCGGATTAGAAAAGTCGGCTCCAGCATCAAAATAAATTACTTTGGATTTTAGTTTTACATCAAATGGCATCGAATAAACTGGATAAATCGATTCTTGATTCAATTTCGAAATCATTTTGTCGTACACTTTGATTTGATCCACATCTTGGAACAATGAAAGATCGTAATAATAAGCAAAATTGAGTACAAAATCATGTCCACAAACGATGACAGATGTTTCCTCTGTTTTCAGTTCTTTGAGTGCATGAACGGCTTCTCGAACGTGGCGTTTGTTGTCTAAATTGGGTTTGAAAGTAGCAGCAAACAAAAGTATCAATGCGCCAGAAAAAATCCATTTCAAATTCGGCTTTTCGAACAAATAATTCAATGAACAAATGATGGCAAAGTAATAGCCAAACGAAACGAAAATCAAGTATCTTTCAATGAAAATCGGAATCCAAAATGAAATTCCAAACATGAACAAAAAGGGAAAAAGAAACCAAATATAGACTATTTTTGTGTTCGTTGTTGTCGATTTGAAATCTTTTTTCACAATCCATTTTACCAGCGCTGAAACGAGAATCAACAAGCACAAAACGGTATTGACAGGTTGGTTTGAGAAAATCCAAAGCATGTTGTACAAACTTTCAATTCCAGTAGGTTTTTCAATCCAAGTTCCATTCGATGCAGAATGACCAAAGCGGCCGATTAAAATCCAAAGATTGGGAGCGAAGAGCAGTAAAACACCAACTCCAGATAATACAAATTTCCAGAAAAATCGCTTTCTCAAATCTGAAATCAAAATGATTGAAAGTCCTTGAATCGCGAAAACAAAAAAGCCAAAATAATGGGTGTAAAATAACAACGCATTGAGAAGAATGAGTAACCAAAAATATTTTCTATTTTCTTTACTTTCAATGAATTGAATGAAGACATAAATCGCACAAACGGTCAGTAAACCAAACAAACTATAAACGCGTGCTTCGTGGGCAAAAAACAAGTGGAAATTGGTGAATGTAAAAAGCAAAGCTGTGAATAAACCGACTTTAAAATGAAACATTTTGTTTCCAAGTAAGAAAATCATAACGGCAGTCAAACTGCTAAAAATCATCGGTAAAAATCGCACTGAAAAAGGAGAAATACCGAACATTTTGATCCAGAAATGCAAAATAAGCTCAAAAAACGGCGGATTATTTCCTAGGTAAAGTTGGTGTACAATATTTTTCACCGACATCTGGGCGTGATAAATACTGAAGGGTTCATCCCAAGCAATTGATTCACTTGAAATGAAAATGACTTTCAGTAAAATATTGAGCAAAAGCAAAGAAATCGCCGTAATCCAAAGTTTTTTCTTCAATTTTCTGTAATTTTTTTGTTGCTTCAAAGCTAATTACTTTTAATTAATTGGCAATTTTTACATCCTCACAATCGGCGGAATTGTAGAAATAGACAACTGTTTGTAAATCAATGTAGGTTTTTCCATTTTTTATTGTTGAAATCTTTCCTTTATCGCATTGTGATAGAAAAGATTAATGTCTAATTTCGTTCAAAAGCAAAACTTTGTTTTATGCCACAGATTAAAAATGCGATTATTCGATTCAGAATTATTGACCGTTGTTTACGCAACAAGTACAAGCCTTTCCCAACAAAAAGTGATTTAAGGACTGCATGCGAGGAAGCGCTTTTTGGAAGTGAAGATGGTGCAAACATTTGCGATTCTACCATAGAAAAAGACATGTTTGCCATGAAAATGGAACATGATGCTCCTATCAAATACAGCAAAAGAGAAGGCGGATATTATTACACTGATGAAGATTTCTCAATCAATGATATTCCGTTAAGCGAAGACGATATCGATGCAATTAAATTTGCAACCAACACGTTGATTCATTTCAGAGATTCTGCAATGTTCAAGCAATTTGGATTCGCCATTGACAAAATTTTTGATCGTGTAAACATTTCACCAGACCCAAACGCGGCAGATATTGGTAGTTATGTGCAATTTGAAGTAGGCGTTTCTGCCACAGGAAATGAATTTCTAGCGCCAATTTTAAATGCAATCCGTGGAAAAAATGTCATTCATTTTGACTACGAAAGTTTTGTAAACGGAAAGAAAAAATCGAGAAGAGTTGTTCCGCTTCTATTGAAGGAATACAGAAATCGTTGGTATTTAATTTCTTATGACATCGACAAAGAAAGCATCATTACTTACGCATTGGAAAGAATGGAGGATGTGATCATGAGTAAGAAAGTTTACCATGAACCAATTGCTTTCAATGCGGAGAAATTCTTCAAAAATGCAGTTGGAATCACCGCTAGCGACAGTGCAACACCTGAGAAAGTGATTATCAAAGCAGATAATGTCGCTGCTAAGTACATTGATTCACAGCCTTTTCATCATAGTCAAAAAGTGGAAAAAATAGGTAAAAATAAAACCGTTTTTTCAATGGAAGTTTTGATTTCAGAGGAATTAATCAGATCGCTTTTGAGCTATGCAGGCGAAGTAGAAGTAATTGAGCCTTTGAGTTTGAGAGAAATGATGGTGAAAAGATTGGTTGAAATGTGTGATAAATATTACATCTAAAAAGCTTTAATTCAGCTTTGAAGGCGTAATTAAATCAAATCGAGGAATCAACACTGGAAATTCAACGCCAGTTTGTTTGTTCACGAATGTGTAGTGACCAGTCATAAATCCAATTTCACTTTTGAGATCGCAACCACTTGAATAAGTGTAAGTTTCTCCAGCTTCTAATACTGGTTGTTGACCTACAACACCTTCACCACTCACATATTTCGGAGCATTCAAAGAATCGTAAATAAACCAATCTCTGCGCAATAATTGAACGGTAAAAGGATTGAAATTTTCGATACTAATCTTATAATCAAAGTAGAAAACATCAACTTGTAAACCAGACAATTCAGGTCTAAACTGACTTACGACAGTAATTTTGATTCCTTCTGTAATGGCTGTTATTGTCATAACAATTGATTTAAATG
>JBFYPS010000084.1:0-26752 GCA_041303135.1 Crocinitomicaceae bacterium
TTCTTTCAACTGTATAGTTAATTGATTTTTATTAAGTTTAATTACTTGATTTTAAATTAGTTATTATGTTTATTTCGTTTTTAGATTGATCAGTTAATTTTTTTTGAGTAATTTCAAAAAACCATTCTGGTAATTTTTTGTTTAACTTTTATGATAAAAGATCAAATATTTAGGTTTTCCGCCAAGTACAAAGCAGAAATGTTGATTTCAATCCTTGTTATTTTTTATACAGTGGGAATTATTGGATTGACAAATCAAAACACGAGAGATTTATTTTTGCCTTTGAGTTTTATGAACTTATTGTTGTCATTTGCGATTATAATTCTCAGTCGAAAAACCAATAAAAAACATTTTATTCTATTTCTAGTGGTCGCTTTTATCGTCGGAATGACTGCGGAATGGATTGGAATTCACACGGGATATCTTTTTGGCGATTATTATTATGGTGAAAATTTAGGAACTAAAATCGACGGTGTTCCGCTAATCATTGGAATCAACTGGGGAATCCTGACAGTTTGTTCTTGTAATGTGACATCGATATTTATCAAAAAATCAATTTGGCTGTCAAGTTTTGTTTCCGCATTGTTGATGATGTTGCTTGATGTTTTGATCGAACCGGTTGCTGTTACAAGTGACTATTGGCATTGGGATTCGTTAAACATTCCACTTTACAATTATTGTTGCTGGTTTGCAGTGGCTTTACCATTGCATTATTTGTATTTTAAATGGCAATTAAATGAACAAAATAAAGTTACAATTGCTTTATTTGGTATATTGGTAATGTTTTTTTCAATTTTAAATTTTTAGGAGTATGTATTGGTGGGGACCATTTGTTATGTTGGGCGCTTTTTTCGGAATGGAATTTATGGCTTGGGCAACACACAAGTACTTAATGCATGGTGGAATGTGGCATTTTCACGAAGATCACCATGTGGCTGAACCTGGTTTTTTTGAAAGAAATGATGTTTTCTTTTTGATATATGCTATTCCATCTTGGTTATGCATCATGTTGGGAATGATCTATGATTTTTATGTTCCAGTTTGGATTGGTTATGGCATCGCGATGTACGGGTTCACCTATTTCATGATACATGACGTATATATACACAGGAGATTTAAGTGGTTGAGAGACATTGATCATCCTTATTTTATGGCGATTCGCAAGGCCCACAAAGTACATCACAAACACCAAGGAAAAATGCATGGTGAATGTTTTGGAATGTTGGTTGTACCAAAAAAATATTACACTGAAGCCAAAGAAACATTCAAAAGAAAATACCAATCATGAGTTTGTATTTTTGGATATTGATTGGCACAATTGCAGGTCCTTTTTTCCTGAGTTTTGATCAAAAAGTCCATTTTTTTAAATTCTGGAAATATTTATTGCCTGCAACTTTTGTGGTTGCGATATTTTTTTTGATCTGGGATGAATATTTTACGCAACTAGGAATTTGGGGATTCACTCCACATTATTTGCAAGGAATTTATCTGGGGCATTTGCCCTTGGAAGAATGTTTGTTTTTCATTTTGGTTCCTTACGCTTGTTTGTTCATCCATGAAGTTTTAAAAGCCTACTTTCCAAAAATTACCTTGAAAAAATTTGGACATTTCTTTGCCTTCGGATTCACTTTGTTGGGATTGATCTTAGGTCTGATGTATTTTAAACAAGCCTACACAGCTTCTGCTTGCATCATTTCAGCATTGTTGACCATTGGAATTTATTACATCAAAAAAGTACAATGGTATGGTAATTTTGTTTTCACATTCTTAGTAGCCATCATTCCTTTTTTGGTTGTCAACGGAATTTTAACAGGAAGTTTTACGGATGAACCAGTAGTTTGGTACAATGAAAATCACATTATTGGTACACGAATTTTCACGATTCCGATGGAAGATATTTTTTACAATTATTGTATGTTATTTCCAATAACAGCCATTTATGAATGGTTGAAGAATAGGAAGATAAAAGTCTAAAACCAAACGGTTAAATTTCCTATTAATAGATTATCGAAATTTTTATAGCTGGAATTTGAACTGAAAACTTTTCTGTCAGAATAAAATAAACGATTTTCAATTCTAAAAAGTGCATGGCTTGAAATTTTTAAATTGTAGGCCAGACTCATACTGGAAGCGCTGAATTTATTTTGATTGTTCAATGATTGAATTATAGTTTCTTGTTGATCGGCGAAATATTCAATTCTCGCCGAGAAAAAGGCATTTTTCTTGGTGTAAAAAGCGGCCGTAAAATTTGCTTGAGCCCAAATTTGATTTTTGTTTTTAGCATTGTATTGTGTCACTTCTTGATTACCAATGTAAGCACAGGTTGTAAAACCCCATCTTTCATTTGGTTTATAAACCATGTAAAAATCCGTAAAGTAGCGAATTCTGTATTGCGAAAAGTAGTTTGAAGATTCATTTCCAATATAAGTGTCCCAATTTAAAAGTATCTTTTTATTTGGTCTAAATTCTAACTGACTTCCAAAAGAGAGAAAGCGATTGTTATCTTGGATTTGTTGCCAACCATTGATTAAATAACCGTACACATTTAATTTTGAGTTGATCGGGAGTGAAAGTTTTATCCCAGAAAGATAATAGGGCACATTTTCCGCTGCCAAAGATCTTGTGTACATCAGGTGGTCTTTTGAAATAGCGGATTCATTGGTATATGGTGAACCCAAAATTCCAGCATCAATCCAAATTTCCCGCTTTTTTGAAATTTTTACACCGACATTTGCTTCAACTAAATTTCTTACAGTTCCTTTTTCATTGACATAATTCTCATTCATATAAGTTCCAAATCCTGGCACTAAATGCGCGCGAACTCGATTATTTTTATACTTGATATCAAGAAATGCAAGATTGATATTGAATTCGTCGTGTCTCGAAGAACTTACTGCATAATTTCTATCTTTTGAGCCTGGTCTGTTGAAATCGAAGCCGTAATAAGTATCTACTAATCCACCAATTGAAATCTTACCATTTTCAAGAGAATCATAAGAATCGGAAATTCCTGGATTAACAATTTGAGCGGATGAAGTAGCTGAAAACAGAAAAAACAAAAAGAGGGTAAAATAAATTTTTTTATTCATCTGATTCCAATCTAATTTTCTATTACATTTCTCTGTGCAGCAACATGTCTGCCAAGGCTTTTAAAGGCTTTTTGTTTGCTTCCGACACATTGATTCGACTCAATGCGTTTAATGCGACAACATAATGTTCATCCATCATTGTTCTAGCAGCTTCTCTAATGCCTAGTTTGTCAAACAGATTGCGCGTTGAATCTATTTTGAGTTCTTGACTTGTTTCATTTTTTAATTGATTCAATACTTCAGTTTCTGAAGCATTTGCTAACTCATAAGCTTTCAGCAAAAGCAGTGTTTTTTTGTTTGCCAAAACATCACCTCCCACTTGTTTGCCAAATTTTTCTGGATCGGCGTATAAATCTAAAATATCGTCTTGAATTTGAAATGCAATGCCAATGTGTTCTCCGAAAGTATAAATCAATTCTTGGTCTACTTTTTCAGCTTCAGCAACTACAGCTCCCATTTCCAGAGCGCAACCCAATAAAACAGATGTTTTTAAGCGAATCATTTCGATGTATTCTGCTATGGACACATTGTTTCTCGTTTCAAAATCCATGTCCATTTGTTGACCTTCACAAACTTCAATGGCTGTTTTATTGAAAATTTCTAAAAGCCTCGGCAATACTTTTGCATCTTGTTTGCAAATTTCTTGGTAGGCTTTAACCAATAGCACATCACCAGCTAAAATGGCAATGTTGGTGTTCCATTTGGTGTGAACTGTTGGTTGTTTTCTTCTCAACGGAGCTTCATCCATGATATCGTCATGAATCAAAGAAAAATTGTGAAAAATCTCAATCGCGATGGCAGCATGAATGGCATTTTTTCCAGAAACATCGAAAAGTTCTGCGCCGAGCATCGTTAATATCGGACGCATTCTTTTTCCGCCTAAAGTCAAAAAGTAACGCAACGGATCATATAGATTCGCAGGCTGAGCTGGAAATTCAAATGTTGATATTTCGTTCTCTAAAAAAGCTGATAGTTGAGTAATGTCTTGCATTAAAATGATTCCAATTCGATTAATAATTCTTTTACAAGTTTAACAAGTGATTCAACTTTTTGTTTTCAATTTTAGAAATAGCGTGTTTTATATTCTATACTTCAGAACTATCTTCGTCCTTTTGAACTTGTAAAGAATCTAATTCGATGTCTTCCTCTTCGTCATAGATTTCAAAGTAAGGTTCTTCGAAAGATTTTGTGGTAACAAATTTTTCAAGAGTCAAAAGTAATGATGGTAAAATCAACAAGTTGGTAACCATTCCAATCAAGATTGTCAAAGAAACCAACAATCCAAGTGCTTTTGTTCCGCCAAATTGAGAGAAAACGAACATGATAAATCCGAAGAATAAGATGACAGAAGTATAGAAAATACCCAAACCAGTTTCACGCAAAGATTTGATAATGGTAAATTTTAAATCCCATTTTTTTGTTTTGAGTTCTTGCCTATACTTGGCTAGAAATAAGATGGCATTATCCACCGTGATTCCCAATGCGATTCCGAATACCAACAAGGTTGATGGTTTCAAAGGAATATTAAACCAACCCATGACTCCGCCTGTAAATAACAATGGAATCACGTTTGGAATCATCGAAATGGCAACCATTCTCCAAGATCTGAAAAGCACCGCCATCAAAGCTGAGATTGATAAAATGGCAAAAATCAAACTTTCAACCAAACTCACAAATAAATATTGCGTTCCTTCAGATGCAACAACTGAAGTTCCTGTCAATGTCAAATCATAATATTCATCGTCAATGGCTTTGCGCAATTTTTGATTGAAACCTTTTTTACCAAAATAAGATTTGATTTTTTCAGGATCTGAATCAAATTCTAATTGTTTGTCTTGATTTCCATTGCTTAATAAAGCTGTCAAACCATTGTATATCGCTGGATAACCGTAAATGATTGAATCGACATAGGGTTTTTTTCCTTTGATAACTTTGGCATACAATCTTTCGATTTGTTTTTTGTCAGGATTCAAAATTTCGTCGATTTTGACACGCATGGTATCTACTTTGTCTGCAACTTCATAAGAACCAATGTCTTTCATTTGTGTTCGGATGCGCAATGTAGTTGTGGCTGTATCTACCAATTCTTTCAAAGATAAATTTCCTCCATTTGCGTTGGACATATCGAATTTGTCGATGTATTTTTTCAAACGCAATTTGTCTCTCGTTGAAATGATTTTGTATTCAGCAGGATCATTTCCATAATAAGCCATGTTGACCACTTTAATGAAATCGACAATCGACAAACTTTTTGAAAACAAAGAATCGCCTGTATATTTGTTTTGAATTTCCTCTACTTTTTCAAGAGTTTCTTGTTTGAAAAGTCGTCCTTTTTGTTTGTAATTGATCGTCATTTCAAAAGGAATCGCTCCTCCGAAATTAGCTTCAATGAACTTTAAGTCATTTAAAATTGGATCACCTTTTGGTAAATCTCCCGTCAAGTTACCGGTGGCTTTAATTTTAGTCATTCCGAAAATACTAACCACAATTAAAGCTACAGAACCAATGTAAATCCATTTTCTATGTTGAGTGACCAATGTCACAACAATTTCAATAAATCCTTGAGAATAAACACGGTCTAGGTGTTTTAAATGTCTTGGTTTCGGTGCTTTTGATAAAGAAGTAATGATTGGAATGATACACAATGATAGTGCAAAAACAACCATGATATTTAAAGCTGCAATGATTCCAAATTCAGCCAATTTTTCAGAACTTGTGAAAGTACAAAATCCGATTGCTGTTGTTAAATTCGTTAAGAATGTTGCTCCACCAACTTTGTGAATCATTGTGCTTAATGCACGAATTTTATTTCCGTGGTACCTGACTTCTTGGTGATATCGGGTAACTAAAAATACACAGTTTGGAATACCAATTACAATGATCAGTGGAGGAATCAATGCCATCATGATGGAAATTCTGAATCCTAGCAATCCAATACTTCCCATTGACCAGATTACAGAGATGAAAACCACAATGTTGCAAATCATCACAACTCTTAAAGATCTGAAGAATATATAAAGCAATAAGGAAGATGCAAAAATAGAAAGCGCAATGAAAATGTACATTTCATTGATAATTCTTTTTCCGATGATAATTCTAATGTGGGGTAAACCAGCGAAATGAACTTTTCCAAAGTGTTTTTCGTAAGTTGATGCAAGATTTTCTATTTCTAAAACGAATCCAGATTTCTTTTGATCAGATAAAAATCTTTCATCTAATCCAATCATCATCAATGAAACTTTTGCAGAATCATTGTAAAGTAGTTTGTCGTAAATTGGATTGTTTTTTATTTCTCGTTCAATAGAATCGATGCTTTTTTCTTTGAATGTTTTGTCAGAAAATATGCGTTTTGCTTCAAATCTACTTTCAGCAACAACATTTCTAATGGTAAACAAGGTTGCTTCTGAAATGACACTTTCTACACCTTCGAATTGAAGAATTGAATCTCCCAATTCTTTCCATTTTCTGAAGTTTCTTTCAGTGTATAAAGAGTCGCTATTGATTGCTAAAACCAAGGTAGATCCATCTTCACCAAATTCCTGCTTGAATTTCAAGTAATCCAGTTGAGGCTGAGATTCTTTTGGTAAAGTATTTCCGTATTTGTTGTCAATTTTAAGTCCTGTAACAGCAAAGTAACCAAAGAAAACAGTTAAAATGAGTATAATCGCCATGATGAACAAGCGATTTCTTAAAATTACATTACCAATTTTTTGCCACATAATGATCAAAAGTAAAAAACGACAAAGTTAATTAAAAATGCTTAAAATTGCCTATTTAATTAGTGTTTTAAGTCTGTATCTAGCCATTCAAAGAATTCTCGATACCATAAAATTCCATTCTGTGGCGAGGTAATCCAATGTCCTTCCTTAGGGAAAAGTAAATATTTACTTCTCAAGCCTTGAATTTGAGCTGCTTGAAAAGCTTGCATTCCTTCACTTTCAGGAACTCGAAAATCCATTCCACCGTGAATTACAAGTATTGGAGTGTCCCAATTTTGCACAAAATTGTGTGGACTATTTTGGGCATAATATTCTTTGTTTTGCAAATACCAATATGGACCTTTATTGTCCCAGTTTGCAAAAAAGAGTTCCTCAGTAGTTCCATACCAACTTTCAAGATTGAATAGTCCGCAATGAGACACGAATGTTTTAAATCTACCTTCATGTTTTCCAGCTAGATAGTAAACAGAATAACCACCATAAGAAGCGCCAACTGCACCTAATCTTTTGGCATCCACATATGGTTCTTTCGCTGCATAATCAATCGCCGAAAGGTAATCTTTAATTGATTGTCCACCCCAATCTTTTGAAATGGCATTGTTCCATTTTTGACCAAAACCAGGAAGTCCACGTCGGTTTGGTGCAACAATTACGTAACCATTTGAAGCCATCAGCGCCAAATTCCATCGATATGAGAAAAATTGACTGACCATACTTTGCGGTCCACCTTGACAATAAAGTAACGCTGGATATTTTTTTGTTGCATCAAAATTGGGAGGAAGCACCATCCAAACGAGCATTTTTTGACCATCTGACGTTTCTACCCATTTTTCTTCTACTGTTGGCAAAGTAATGTCTTTCAGAATCTCCTTGTTTACATATGTCAATTGTCTGATTTGATTTTTTTTGATTGAAATCGCGAATAAATCAGTTGGTGCAATCATTGATTGTCGACATGCGATAAGGTCAGATGCATTTAAATCTAAACTGATGAAATCAAATTGTCCGAAAGTTAGCTGTGTGATGATTTCCGTTTTCAAATCAATGGAGAAAATCTGTTTTGTTCCTTTCATTGGAACGAGAAAGTAAATGGTTTTATCATCCAAACTGAAACAAAATTCATCTACAGTAATGTCAGTTTTAGCGGTTAAATTGATGTCTTTTCCAGTTTCAAGATTTTTTAAAATCAAATCATTTTTATCAGATTCAAATCCATCGTGTGCCATACTTGTCCAGACCAAGAATTTACCGTTGTTTGAATATCTTGCATTGGCGTCATAACCTATGTAATTTTCAGTTAAATTAATTGTCTTTTTACTTTCAATGTCAAATTGATACAGCTCACTGTTTGTGCTGATTGCAAATGCTTTACCGATTTTTTTCTTGCAGCTATAAATGATTTTTTTGGAGTCCAAAGAAAAAACGATTTGGTCGCTACCACCAAAAGGTGGTAGAATCCCATCATAAGGTTCGTTTGCAAGCAAATCTATGCTACTCATTACAACTTTGTCATTGGCGATTTCGTGTAAGAAAAGGTGTTTTTTATTTTCGTCCGACCACTGATTCCAATGTCTATACATTAAATCATCTTCAAGGCGTGCATTCGCCATGGGTAAGTCTGGATGTTTTTCTTTGAGTGTTTCTTTGGTTTTGATTGCTCCTATTAGCACAATTTTGGTTTCATCTGGAGAAAGTTTAAAACCTTCAATTTCTGGTAAACCTATAGATGAAATTTGTTTTTTGTCACCACCAGTTTGATTCATTCTCCAAATTTGAATGCCATCTTTTTCATTTGATAGAAACCAGATCATGTTATTTTTCCCCCAAACGGCTTCCATTTCTGAAAATTTCGTTTCTGTAATTTGGGAATATTGGTTGGAAGCAATATCAAAAACGAAAAGATCTGTGTTTCCATTATTGGCTGCAACGTTAAATTCGCGTAATTCAAAAAGTATTTTTTTTCCATCTGGCGATACTTTCCCACCAGACAATCTTTTTAATTTCCAGAGTAATTCAGGAGTTAATGTGTTTTGCGCATTGATTTGATTGTGAAACAATAAAGATGCGGCAAAGAATAAAATGACAGTTTTAATTCGTAACATACTTCTAGTTTTGAGCAATGAAGTTACGAAAGTAAATCAAACTAAGAACTTATTTTGATTTTTTGGCTATGGAAATTTTAGCAAGAATTCTTTTTCTACTTTGGGCGTAAATTAAAATGCAGCAAGTAGAAATGACCATTGAAGTAAGTGTATAGGTGATAGTTTGACTACCTGAAATATCTTTCTTAACGCAATAAAATAGGACATTTACACTCACTAAAAGTACGATCATTATCCTTTGAAACCACTTGATTTTATTCATTTCAAAATCTTAAAGTTGATTTGAAGGTAAAAATATTTTTTAATTCTCCCAACTTTTTAACAAAAAAAAACTGCCCTTTGGAGGCAGTTTTTTTATATTTTGTATTTTAAATTACTCTACAGTAACTGATTTTGCTAGATTTCTTGGTTGATCTACATTACAACCACGCATAACAGAAATATGGTATGACAATAATTGCAAAGGTATAGTAGCCAAAAGTGGTACCAAGTGTTCATCAGTATCTGGAATTTCAATCACGTGATCTGCTAAATCCCTAACTTGTACATCACCTTCTGTTACAATTGCGATGATTTTTCCTTTTCTTGCTTTTACTTCTTGGATATTACTTACCACTTTTTCGTAAGAAGTTCCTTTTGTTGCGATCACAAAAACTGGCATTTCTTCATCAATCAAAGCGATTGGGCCATGTTTCATTTCAGCAGCAGGATAACCTTCCGCGTGGATGTATGAAATTTCTTTCAATTTCAAAGCTCCTTCAAGCGCAACTGGGAATGAACTTCCACGACCTAAATACAAGGCATTTGAGGCATCCTTATACACTTTAGCAATTTCTTCGATCAAATCATTTTTATCTAAAATTCTTTGAACTTTATCTGGAATTGCTTCTAATTCAGACAGCATGGTATGAAATTTAGAACTACTCAAAGTTCCTTTTCTGTTTGCCAATGAAAGCGCCATCAAAGTTAATACAGTAACTTGTGCTGTGAATGCTTTTGTTGAAGCTACACCAATTTCTGGTCCGGCGTGAGTATATGAACCTGCGTCAGTGATTCTTGAAATAGAAGAACCAACAACGTTACAAATTCCCAAGATGGTAGCTCCTTTTGATTTTGCAAGTTCGAGTGCTGCCATTGTATCCGCAGTTTCTCCTGATTGAGATACAGCGATAACGATATCATCTTCATTTATGATCGGATTTCTATATCTAAATTCAGATGCATATTCAACTTCAACATTTATTCTAGCTAAATCTTCGATTAAATATTCTCCCACTTGACAAGCGTGCCAAGAAGTACCACAAGCCACCATGACCAATCTTTTGGAATTCATGATTTTTTGTTGGTAATCTTTCAATCCACCTAATGACACCCAGCCTTTTTCAGCGTTCAAACGACCGCGGAAACAATCTCTGATGGAACGTGGTTGTTCATGAATTTCTTTTAACATGAAATGCTCGTATCCACCCTTTTCAAGGGCTTCCAAGTGCATTTCAAGTTCTTGGATATAAGGTGCTTTTACTTGATTTTTGATGTTGATTATTTTCAACCCTTCTTTCAAATCTACAACTGCAATTTCTTCGTCATCTAGATAAACAACTTGCTTTGTGTATTCAATAATAGGAGTAGCATCAGAAGCCAAATAAAAATCTCCTTCAGCACCAATTCCAACAACCAAAGGACTACTTTTTCTAGCAGCCACTAATTGATTTGGATAATCGTTTGAAAGAACAACAATAGCATAAGCTCCGACCACACTTTGAAGTGCTAGTCTTACAGCTTCAACTAAATCAACTTTTTCATGTTTTTGAATGTCGTCAATTAAATGCACTAAAACTTCAGTATCTGTTTCGCTTTTAAACACATAGCCTCTTGAAATTAATTCTTCCTTGATTGAATCATAATTTTCAATGATTCCGTTGTGTATCAAGGCAATTTTTCCATCCATAGATGTGTGAGGGTGAGAATTAATATCGTTTGGTAAACCATGCGTTGCCCAACGTGTATGTCCAATCCCTGAATGACCTGTAATATCTTTTCCAAGTGCAAACTCTTCTAAATTTGCTACTTTTCCTTGCTTTTTATACAAATTAACTTTTCCATCGCTCAATAATGCAATACCAGCACTATCATATCCTCTGTATTCTAATCTTTTTAATCCTTTAATCAATATAGGATAAGCTTCTTTTTTACCAATGTAAGCTACAATTCCACACATATAATTTGTTTTAATAATTGGTGTAAGTGACGACTAATTTAGGTTTTTTCTTGTTAACTGATTCAGAACCATTGAAAATTATTCTTTCAACAGTAGAATTAAAGTAAGTTGGTCTTAAAAATACACCTCGATTTTCTATTATCTGACTGACAACTTGTTGAACATGTTGCCTTAAATCGATGATGTACGCTTTTTGATTGTCATCATAAATGATATTCTTCATTGAATAGATAGTATCATTATTTGCGGCAATTCTTGTACCAACATTTAATTGTAAACTCGGATACAATAGATTATTGGTGTAATGTGTTATAGGAATCGTTAATTCTGCTTTTTGAATGATGGAATTTTTTGGAATATTGCTTATCCCGTCCATTTCAATAACTGCTCTTGAAGTAAAAGATTGCGCATAGTACTCCGTTTTTCCTAATGCTGGATTGTTGATTAAGTTGTCTATCGGTTTTCCAGTTCGGTTAAAATTAAGGTGATTAAAATCTACGCTTGTGCCATTCATCAAGAAAGAAAACGTTTTAGCAATTAAATCATTCTTATAGTAAATCGTCAATTTTGAATTGATTGCACTCAAACTAAAATAATAAACTGCACCTTGTCCACTCGGAGGATTTGGATCGCTTACTTTCACATAGATTCCCTTAAAATATTGATGAAAAAGATCTTGCGTAGCAAAATTACCAAGCGCAACTCCATCCATCAAGTAAGTTGCCAAACTGGTTTTTAAAGGAATTCTTAATTGAGCTGCCAAAGTATCCGTTCCTACTACAGATTTGGTTGAAGGAGCAGGAGTAATCGTTTCTTTCCCCGGAAAAACCAAATTGGTAGATTTTACACTTTTTGTAGTAAAGGAATAATAAATGTCTTCTGCTGAAGTACTCAAATCATCATTTAATTCATAGACTTCAAATGTTTGCGCTTTATTTTCTCCATAGTATCCAGTGTATTGTAGAGATAAAACGATTGAATCAACGATTGGATTAACGCCAAAACTTGTTGAGCCAGGATTGTCAAGGCTAATTTGGGTATAAAAAGAAGCATCGACTGTTCCAAATTTTGGATCATTATATGCACCAAGTAATGCGTGCAGTTGATCTTTTGTCACCACAGAGTCTTCCTCAATTGTATATGTTTTCAATTGAAAAGTATCAACAGCATTTGAATTCAATAAACCATTGGCATCAAAAGCATCTTTTCCGACCATTGTTTCTTTTTTCTTACAAGAAACCAATGCAAGTGTAATGCAAAAAAAAGTAGCGGAGAGTATTTGAACTTTCCGCCACTGTAATGAATTCAATTTTTGAGTCATATTTCTATATAAGTACTTCTTCTTCAATAACTTTGTCAAAAAACTCTGACATTGCTTTAGTTTGTGTTTCTTCTGATAAATAGGTTTGTTTCAAACAAGTTGCTTCTTCAAATAATGTTGTCGAAACTTCATCTAAAACTTCAGATCCAATAGTAACACCATCTGCATATTTCAATGCAACACGTGTTACATTTTCATAGGATGCATCTGCCAAACTATTCGTGATTTCTTTATCAAAACCATCAAATTTCAATTTGTCAGCAAAACGAGCATCCCAATTTGAACTGAAACCATTGTCATATAAACTGATAACTACTTTTGTATCTGCAAAATGTGGATCTTTGTGATACATTTTTTTGATATAAAGAGGCATTAAATTGGCCATCCAACCGTGACAATGAATCACATCTGGTTTCCAACCTAATTTTTTAACAGTTTCTAGAACGCCACGACAAAAGAACATTGATCTTTCATCATTGTCATTATAATAACTCCCATCATCTTCAGTTATTGCATTTTTTCTTTTAAAATATTCATCATTATCGATAAAATATACCTGCATTCTAGCAGTTGGAATTGATGCTACCTTGATAATCAACGGGTGATCTTTGTCGTCAATGATTAAATTCATTCCTGACAAACGAATTACTTCGTGCAATTGATGTCTTCTTTCATTGATACTTCCAAATTTGGGAGTAAAAACGCGGATTTCCTTTCCATTGTCCTGAATTCCTTGTGGAAGTTTACGGGCAGTGTTAGAAATATCTGATTTCGGAAGGAATGGTGCAATCTCTTGTGAAACAAAAAGAATTCTTTTTTTCTCCATGGAAGTTTTTATTAATAAAAAAACAGTACAAAAGTACGAAAAAAAATGGCACAAATCAAAAAAAGGAATAGATTTGTCGCTTTCGCAATCATTAGAATCTTTTCAAGTGCAAGTTTTTACAAAAGTTGACGAGCTTAAATCGTTCATAAAATCAAACAAGGATTTAGGAAAAACCATTGGTTTTGTGCCTACAATGGGCGCTTTACACGCTGGTCATGGCTCTTTGATAACTGAAGCAAAAAAGTCAAATGACTTGGTAATTGCCAGTATTTTTGTAAATCCTACACAGTTTAATAATGCTTCAGATTTGGATAAATATCCACGTTCAGTGGAAGCTGATTGCGAGATTTTATCAGCTTTAGGATGCAATGCAGTTTTGATACCATCTGTGAATGAAATTTACACCGCAGATTTTGCTCTTCCAAAAATTGATTTGGGTTTTTTGGACCAAGTGATGGAAGGCGAACATCGACCTGGACATTTTCAAGGCGTTGTGCAAGTGGTGTATAGACTTTTTGACATTGTTACACCTGCCAATGCTTATTTTGGACTCAAAGATTTTCAGCAAGTTGCAGTGATTAGATATATGACCAAATTTTTCGATTTACCCATAAATATTGTCGCTGTTCCCACACTGCGTGAATCCTCTGGTTTGGCTATGAGTAGCAGAAATTTACGTTTGTCTGCTAGTGAACGTGAAGAAGCTGTGAAAATTAGTGAAGCTTTAATTTTTGCTAAAAATTTCGCACAAAATCATACTCCCGTTGAGACGAAACAAGCGACCATTGAATTTTTTAATCAATCGAAGATGGAACTTGAATATTTTGAGATTGTCGATCCTAGTACTTTGATTGATTTGACCGACAATTGGGTTCCAAAGGCAGTGGCTTGTATAGTTGCTTATTGTGGGGAAGTGAGATTGATTGATAATTTACAATTGACGGATTAAATTTCAATCTAAGGGACTTTTTTCTTCTATTTTTATGACTGCAAAGCTTTTATTCCGTTGAAAACATTAACTTTAAAACAGTTATTTTTCAAAGATGAACAAAAAAGCATTGGTTATACAAGGTGGTGGTTTTAAAACTGCTTTTACATCAGGCGTTTTAGACGCATTTATTGCTCAAAACTACAATCCATTTGATATTTATGTAGGTGTTTCTGGCGGTGCCAATGCGCTCACTTATTTCTTAAACGGAGAGTATAAAAAATGCATTGAGTCGATTCATGTTTTATTGGAAGATCCTAAATTCATAAACTATAAGCAATTATTTACATCTGGTGTATTTATGAATGTTGACTTTTTTGAAGAAATTGCACAAGAAATTGTTCCTTTAAAAATGTCTGCGATTTTTGAAAATCATGGTCACAAATCAATTGGAATTGTGGCTACCAATAGAAATACAGGAAAACCACAATATTTGACTCCAACAGCAGAAAATTGGGTTTCGTGCTTGATTGCTTCTTGTGCAATTCCTTTTGTAACCAAAGCCAAGCACGAAATAAATGGACATGAATGCATGGATGGAAGTTGGAGCGACCCTTTGCCTGTTCAATGGGCAGTTGATCAAGGTGCTACAGACATTTTGGTTATTCGTACATCGTTTGCAGATTTGAAAGAAAAGCAATCTTTGCCCAATTTTTTGGGTGAAAAGTATTTCAAGAATCATCCTGGGTTGACGACCATTTTTTCGAATCAACATGTGAAATTCAATGAATCAATCGACTTCATTTTAAATCCACCAACTGGAATAAAAATTCGACAAATTGCGCCAGAGCAAAAACTCAAAACGGGAGGATACACCAATTCAAAAGTTGCGTTGGAATTGGATTATCGATACGGTTTGGAAAAAGGATTGGACTTTTTGAATTCTTTGAAATGAATCGTTAAACTGCAACCGCTCCTTTGATATGTGGGTGCGGATCATAATTTAGCAATTCAAAATCTTCCAATTTAAATCCAAAAATATCTTTCACTTCGGAATTTATTTTCATCGTTGGCAACGGACGAAAATCTCTCGTCAATTGTAAATTGGCTTGCTCAATGTGGTTGTTGTACAAATGCGCATCGCCCAAAGTATGGATAAATTCGCCGTATTGTAAGTCACAAACTTGTGCAATCATCATTGTCAAAAGGGCATAGGATGCAATGTTGAAAGGAACACCTAAAAAAGTATCAGCACTTCTTTGGTATAATTGACAACTCAATTTTCCATCAGCAACATAAAATTGAAACATCGTGTGACAAGGCGGTAAAGCCATGTGGTCAACATCAGCGACATTCCAAGCAGAAACCAATAATCTTCGAGAATTTGGATTGGTTTTGATTTGGTGAATTAAATTGGAAATTTGATCAATTGTTCCGCCATCTTTTGCTGGCCATGAACGCCATTGATGACCATAAACGGGGCCTAAATCACCATTTTCGTCGGCCCATTCATCCCAAATGGAAACATTGTGGTCTTTCAAAAATTTGATATTGGTATCGCCTTGTAAAAACCATAAAAGTTCAACAATGATAGAGCGTAAATGCAATTTTTTCGTCGTCAATACCGGAAAACCTTCATTTAAATCAAAACGCATTTGATATCCAAAAGTAGAAATTGTACCTGTACCAGTGCGATCTCCTTTTTGAGTTCCGTTTTCAAGAATGTGGTTTAATAAATCGTGGTATTGCTTCATGTGAATTCCATTTTATTTGAGATTTCAAAATTACGAAAATTGAAAACAATAATTGCAAAGTGAATTAAAAACCTGAATTCTATTTTTAATTCAATGAGAAATCTTAATTCCTGTTTAAAATCGGAATAAAGCGATTTTACGAAATATTGAAAAGCCAACTTTTGGCAATTTTTTCTTTTTGAAAAACAGTATCTTTGTTCCAAATTCAAAAAAATGATTGTTGTAACAGGTGCCGCTGGCTTTATTGGAAGTTGTTTGGTTTCAAGATTGAATCAAGCTGGAAAAGAAAACATTGTTGTTGTTGACGATTTCACTAAACACGAAAAGGACCAAAATTTGGTGGGTAAAAAATTGGTTGAAAAAGTTGAACGCAATGTTTTTGAATCTTGGTTACAAAAAAACGGAAAGGATGTTGAAATTATCTTTCACATCGGTGCAAGGACAGATACAACTGAATTTGACAAATCCATTTTTGATGAATTGAATGTGGAATATACCCAAATGATTTGGAATTTTTGTTCTGACCATCACATTCCATTGGTTTATGCAAGTTCGGCTGCAACTTATGGTTTGGGCGAATTTGGCTATGAAGACAATCATGAAATTATTCCAAGTTTAAAACCATTGAATCCGTATGGAGATTCTAAAAACGACTTTGATATTTGGGCATTGAAACAACCAAAACAACCACCTTTTTGGGCAGGTTTGAAATTCTTCAATGTTTATGGTCCGAATGAATTTCACAAAGGAAGAATGGCTTCTGTTATTTTTCATGCTTTCAATCAAATTTCAGAAAAAGGTTCTATGAATCTGTTCCGTTCACACAATCCTGATTATACTGATGGTGGGCAATTACGTGATTTCGTTTATGTGAAAGATGTAGTTGAAGTTTGCCTGTTTTTGATGGAAGAAAAACCAACTTCGGGAATTTACAATTTAGGCTCAGGCAAAGCACGCACGTTTTTAGATTTAGCTACGAACACTTTTCTCGCCATGGGCAAAGAACCAAATATTGGTTTCATTGACACGCCAATTGACATCAGAGATAAATATCAATATTTCACGGAAGCCAAAATGGATAAAATGCTGAAAGCTGGCTATTCCAAAGGTTTTCACAGTTTAGAGGAAGGAGTAACAGATTATGTTCAAAATTATTTGATTCCCAATAAATATTATTGAAATTTGAACATAAATTGCCTTTTAATGTTTAGTTGATAAGATTAATATTCTATCAAAAATGTATCAACTTAAAAGAACGCAATTTGTTCCAACAGACATTCAAACATGTTGGGACTTTTTTTCATCTCCAAAAAATTTACAGACCATTACACCAGATTACATGGGGTTTGATGTAATGACCTATGTTCCTGAAATGATGTATGAAGGTTTAATGATTGCATATAAAATCAAACCACTTTTAGGAATTCCAATAAATTGGGTGACTGAAATTAAGTACGTTCATGATAAATCCTTTTTTGTAGATGAGCAAAGATTTGGACCATACAAAATGTGGCACCACGAACATCATTTTAAAGAAGTGGAAGGTGGTGTTGAAATGACTGATATTGTATCTTATGATCTGCCTTTAGGGATATTAGGAAAAATGGTTCATCCGCTTTTGGTTAAAAGAAAATTGGAAGATATTTTTGACTATCGATTCAAAAAAGTAAATGAATTATTTCCAAAATCACCAAATAAATAAATCCACAATAAAGCTTTTAAACTCGGGTTTTGATCCGAATTGCTTCTCCAATTTAACCCTTAGTTCAGCAGAAGTAAGGGTTTTATTTTTTCCAATTTTTGGAGCCAATGCTATCATGTCTGGATTTTGAATTTCAATGGTCTTGGCGAAATAAATGACACCACCATCTTCATTGGCAACACCTAAAATTGCTCCAGGCAAACCAGTAAAAGTTTCTGGTCCGATGGATGGAATAATTTCATCGCTAAACCAAGCGTAAATCCTAGTAGAATCGTTGACTTCCCAAATCGCTTTTCTACATTCGTATTTTCCTATTTTCCTTTTACTGTCGGTGATTTTCCATTTTCGTTGAACCAAAGAATCCTGTACATATAAATTTTCACCCCAAACATTTAAAATAGATAATCGTGACTGTTGATTGATGTTTTGATAAACAGTATTTCTATTTGTTGCCCAACTCAATTCATCATTACCTTCGATATCATGGGGAATGAAAATCGAAATACTGTCGTTGAAGTACAAATCAAAAAGGTCTATTTTCGTTTTGTTTTTTTCACCCAACCAACGAATCATATTTGGGTCATTGAATCTTTTTAGCAGATTCGTTTTTCTTTCAAAAGTAATTTTTCCAGCAGTGATTTGTGCATTTGAGATGAAACCAAAAGCCAGAAAAATGATTGAAAAAATGATTGATTTAGAAATGGTCTTCGTCATTTTCTTTGATTTTAGCACTGTTGAATTTATAAGTTAATTTCACTAACAAGTAGCGCGCAATAATATTGGTTTGACTGTCAGTAATTACATTGGCATTTACATCTCGTCCGGCACTAATATTCTGATTTAAAATATCATACACCGTTACACCGAGAATGAAGTTGTCGAGTTTTCCAAAAGTCTTAGTAACAGTGGCATTCCAAATTAAATAGTTGATATCGTAACCTGCTGCTCTGCCTGAATTGATTGTATAATTTGCATCAGATTCAATACCGAATTTCCAAGGTAGTTTAACAAGTAAATCAGCAGAATAATTTTGTGTATAATATGGTTGACTGCTGGCTGCACTGATAGAACTTTTAGGATCGGAATAAGTGACATTTCCTGACATTGAGAATTCCAATGAATCCGTTTGAAATCCTACGTACAATCCACCACCAACAGATTTATTGATTGTTAAGTTTTTTTCTCCATTTACAAAGTTGTTGAACTTATAATAACCAGCATTTACATTTGGATTTAAGGTTACAATTTGTTTGTAAACTGGAAATCCTCCACCAAAATATAAGTTTGTGTATGCGTTACCATTTGTGTTTACTGTTTTGGTGTAAGTTCTACCAAATGCATCAAAATCCACAGAACTTGTAAACGCATTTTGGGTAATCGATTGAGTTAAACGTGACCAAATGTATCGTCCTGAAACAGGTTTGTAGCTGTTGTAGGCAATAAAAGCACTGTGTACATAATTGGGTTTTAAATTTGGATTTCCCAATGAAATTCTATTTGGATTTGTATTGTCTCTTACAGGTTGAAGTTGGTTCACACTTGGTTGAGAAGATGATGTGCTATAATTTACAACCAATCTGTTGTTTTGTGAAAATTTGTGCGTGTATTTGAATCGTGGTAAAACATTGTTTACAGATTGTAAAATGGTTGTGTCAGAAATCAAGTTTTTGTTTGAAATTTCTACATTTCTGAACCTGACACCACCAACAAACCTATTCTTTTTATAGTCATAAATAATTGAACTACCGATTCTGTTTTGTAATTTATTGGTTTCAAATTCATTCGAGAAATTTACATCAGCTGTTTCATAATTACCATTTAAAAAATTGAAAGTTTTTTTTGTTTGATTATTGTGATTTGAAAACATTTCATAATCGAATTCTAATTTGAATTTAGCATTCAATGGTTCAGTATAAATTGCACTTGCAGTGTGGCTCAATGATAAAGCATAATTGTCTTTGGTTTGATCAATTGTATCATTGAAAAGTGGCGCAAAAACATTGTTATTTAAGGAGTATAATTTACCATTGGATTTATTTTCATCGTAAGTAAATCGATAGGTTGCTACCAATTTTCTGTCTTTTTTCTTGAAATTTCTAATTAAGGTAAGTCTTGTTTTTAAATTCGTTCCTGTTGATTCACTGTTGTTTTTCACATTAGTAGATCTATTCAAAATGTTGTCAGAACCAATGAAATTGGTTTCGTCATTGCTTTCATTATTGGCCAAATTGATTTTTAATTTCGGCTCAAATTCGATGGTTGTCAATGAGTCTATTTTGTGTTCAAGGAACATATTTAATGCGTGCGATTGGTTCAAACTTGTAGATTGATTTTGTTGATCAGTCACATAAGTTGTATCCTCCAAAAAGTATTGTGATTTGTTTTTCTCAGCAGTTTTCAGTCCGTTGTTTGAATAAGTGTAATTAACAGCAAATTTGGTTTTGGCAGTGATTTGGTCATCATAATAAACGCCTGTTTTCAAAGTTGTAGGAAAACCAGAGCCTTGCTGAATATTATCAGTTTGCCATTCATCTTCCTCTTCATTGTATGTGTATCCAGTTTCAATACCATATTTGTATGCATCTTGCCATCTCAAACTCGAATTTGTGGTGTTTGATACTAATGCAAAAACCGATATTTTTTGTTTTTTATTGAATTTATTAGCTAACAATTCACCTTCATAAAAACGTTTGAAATCTCCAGCTACAGATGTTTTTCCGAAATATCCTTTTTTAGCATCATCTTTCAGTTTGAGGTCGAGCACTTGAATTGTTTCATCACCTTCAGAGGCATTTTCGTTTTTCTTTTCATAAACTTGAACAGATTCAACTCCTTTAGCAGCAAGATTTTTAGTAGCCATGGTTGGATCGGCACCAAAAAATTCGTCTCCATCAACTAAAACTTGGGAAATTTCTTTTCCTTGTGAGGTAATTGAACCATCTGATTCCACTTTTATTCCGGGTAATTTTTTAAGTAAATCTTCGACCACAGCATTTGGTTTGGTAGCAAAAGAATCAGCCACATATACCAATGTATCACCTTTATAGTAAATGGGGTCTTTGTATGCGTAAATAGTAACTTCATCAATGCGGGTACTTCTTACTGGAAGAATGATTTTTTTTAATTCAAATTCAGCATTGTCAGGTCTTCCAAAGAAGTAGTATTCTCGTTCTCCAAATTTTGGATGAGAGACAATTAATTGTAATGTATCAAGAGGCAAAGTTTTGAAATTGAAATTTCCTGCGATGTCTGTTCTTTGGAAATCAATTAATAAAGAATCTTTTATTCTTACGACCATTGCCATGGCATTTTCCAACGGTTTGTTGCTAATAGTGTCGTATACATTTCCTGAGATGTGCATGTTTTGTCCGAATGAACACATGGGTAAAATTGCAAGAAAAGCGATAAGAAATAGTTTTTTCCTCATATTGTTGTCATAATTAGTACAAGGATAAGTAACTTTTGTTAAAAAAGTTACCGAACTATTTAAATACGGTTTGAAAAAAGTTGTGAGCGGTCTTTTAACAAGGTTGGGAAGTTAGCTGTTTTGCCTAAAACGGCCATTTAATTCGATGAATGGCGTAATAATAGAATTAATCAATTTGAATTCTTTTGATTCTGATTTCTTGATCAGTGATTAGCATTACGTTGTAATTTCCTTTTTCAAGTGCCGATAAATCAAATGCAAATTCATTTACATCTTGCTCAATAAAAGCACATTGAATTGTTGCACCTCGTTGATTTGTTACTGAAATACTTGCATAAGGATCAATGATACCTGAAATATTGACAATTAATTCATGCGAATTTGGTTCAAAATGCGTGACAAATGTTGTCTCTACATTTTTTGTGTCTTCGACTTTTGAACTGTCTTTTTTCTCCCCATCAATTGGACTTGAACTTGCTAATGAAATTCCTGTACTGATAAAAATCATTGCGAAAGTGTACACTGCTTTTTTCATTTTTTCTTTTTTGTTATTTGACTTTTTGTTTGTTTAAATGTTACAATTAATTTTTCTGATCAGCGAATTAACTTGTATTACAGCGCAAAAGTAGTTGGTCTTTATGGATTGATAATCAGCAATTAAATCATTTAATGAAAACATAAAAAACTTCACATAAAAGGAAGAAATAATTTCTAAATTTGTTCTCAAATTAACTTCAGAGTAATATTCATTTCTAAAACTTTGTGTTCCTCCTTTGGAAGAATTGAACTTTGGAATTAGGTTTCTGATTTATAGATCATTTTTATATATCTTTATTCAATGATTCGCAATGTCTTTTTTCTTTTATTGGTTATCATCTCGCTTAATTCTTGTTTTAAGAAGCAAGTGTATGGTGAAACGCCTGTAATTGAATTTGTTGATTTTGTGCAATTAGGAGATTCTGCCAAATTGAGTTTTTCATTTCAGGATGGAGAAGGAGATATTGGACTTTCAGATGATCAAATTTTGGCACCTTATGATCCTGCATCTAGATATTACTATAATGTTTACATGGTTTATTATGAAAAAGATGATGTGAATGGCTGGGAAGTTGGAAAAGATATAAATGGTGATTCCATAATCTTTAAAAATAGGATAAAACCAATTTACATAGGAAAGCCAAAGGGATTAAAAGGAAAGATAGTTGCTACCATTGAACCTATATTTTACAATCTATTTTCATCCGAAAGTGATACTATAAAGTATAAAATTCAATTAATTGACAGGGCTTTACACGCTAGTGAATGGATAGAAACTTCAGAAATTATTCGTTAATATTTAAGTTTAAGATGTAAAATTTTGTTTTATTAAGAAAAAAGTTTAGATTTAGGCTTGAAGTTTAGTGTTTTAATTAGGTTCCTTAGATGATAAAGGTTTTTCGGAAATATTTTTGGTTGATTTTAATTACGATTGTCTTTCAATCGGAAGTAAATGCCCAGCTAAATGCAACTTTTACCAGTACTGATCAAAATCAGTGTCCTAATAATTTATTTACATTAAGTGCAAATAATCCGAATTATTCCGATTATACTTGGAACATTACTGGACCTTCTGGATTCAATTCTTCACTTTCTGGTAGCTCAATTGTTGTTTTTTTAAGCAATTCGGGATTGTATAATGTTACGCTTACTGTTACAGATGCAGGCTTGACAAATAGCAATACCCAAAATGGGTTTTTAGAAGTTTACTTTCCTCCTGTTATTAATTATGCGTTGTCCACTTTGACTGGTTGTTCACCTTTGACGGTGAATTTCAACGGCAGTTGTAGTCCTGGAAGTGGTACTTTTCAATCCTTTGCAGTAAACTCTGCAAATGGCACAATTTCAAGTACTGAAGATTTTTCAATTGTTTATGGTTCTTCTGGTGTCTATAATCCAACGGCGACTGTAACTAATAGTTTTGGTTGTTTTACAACAGCTAGTTTGCCTGAAATTAATGTAGAACAAACTCCCAGCTTAACTAGTCCCACAAGTTCCAATTTTGTTTGTAGTGGATCAACATTTAATTATGTTCCGACAAGTTCAATTCCAGGAACAACTTTCACATGGACAAGAGCAGCTGTGGCAGGAATCACACCGGCAACTGGCAATGGAAATGGAAGTATTGGAGAAGTTTTGACCAATTCTACAAGTAATAATATAGTAGTATCCTATGTCATTACCTCTACTGCACCTAATGGCTGTGTTGGTAATCAGACAGTTACAGTGACCGTGAGGGCGTTGCCAACAGTGAATGTAATTGCAAGTAGCCCAAGTATTTGTGAAGGTCAAACTGCTGTTTTAAATGCTGTTGGAAGTGTTTCAAATGGGCAGTTCCTTTGGTCAACAAGTGAGGAATCAAATTCTATTACTGTATCAGAAGCGGGAGCGTATTCAGTAACTTTTAACAATGGAATTTGCACAAGTTTGCCAGTTTCTGTAAATGTGAATGTCATTGCTGCACCGATAGTCAATTTAAGCAATTCTGAAAATTCAGGATTAGCAAACAATGATGCTTCTATTTGCGCTGGCGCTTCCGTTGTTTTAACGGCTAGTCCCGCAATTTCCGGTGGTACATTTCTTTGGACTCCTGGAAATTTAACAACATCATCCATAACCGTTTCACCAGGATCCACAACCTCATACCATTTGGTTTATACGTTAGGATGTCCAAGTATTTCGGATTCCATAGTTGTTGAGGTCAATAATTTACCCATCAATAGTTATTTTGTTTCAACAGCAAACGCTTGTTCTGCTCCTGTTACTACTACATTTACGTCTACTACTCCAAATACAAATGGCGCTTTAACGATTTGGAATTTTCCTGGTGCATCATCTCCAACAACTGGTAGTGGAGCTGGTCCTATTGCTGTTTCTTATAATTCATCTGGAAATTATTCAATTTCCATGACTTCAACAAGTTTGGATGGTTGCACCGCGACATCTGTTTTTCCCAGTGCTATTGCTGTTGGAAATGGAGTTCCGCCAAGTTCTTCCTTTGTAAATTTGACTGCTGTCACTCAATGTGTGAATGGAGATAGTTATTGTTTTCAATACACTGGAAGCGGTGCAGATACTATTTTATTGGATTTAGGTAATGGATTTAGTGCTTTTTTTGATCCAAGCGTTTCATTTTGTTATTCTTATCCTGTTTTAGGAAATTATACAGTTTCAATGACTCCTTACACGACTGTTGGGAATGCATTAGGGTGTTCAGGATCAACGTCACAATTGAATGTTATAGTAACAGGACCACAGTCAAATTTTACTGCTAGTCAAGTAGATTGTAATAATCAATTAGTTAGAAGTTTTTCATCTACTTCATCAGGAACGTCACCAATAACCGTTTACACTTGGAATTTTGGAGATGGATCGCCTAGTTCAAATTTACAGGCAATAACGCATACTTTTCCAAGTTTTGGAACTTATATAGTTAACTTAACTGTTTCTGATATCACAACAGGTTGTTTGCCAACTCAACATAATTTTACTGTAAATGTTAATCCCAATAATTTAGCTGATTTTCAATCAAACGCAGGTGGAGTTTTATCCGCCGATGTTTGTATTGGTGGATCATTACAATTTGTAAATACAACTCCTGCACCACAGTATAATTCTGGTATTGCGCCATCCTCAACCACATCTAATAATACACTTTGGGACTGGAATACAAATACTGGAATTTCATTTGTCAATACTACTGTTGCTTTAAAAGGAACACCAAGAACTAGAATTATTAATTCTCCTTCATATTCTCCTGGTAATTATGGTGTAGGCATGATAAATATTGATAATAATGGATGTAGTGATACTGTAATTCATACAATTCACGTTCATGGAGTCACAGGTACTTTTGTAACACCAGATACAATATGCAACGGCTTATCTTTTTCAGTAACCGATAATTCTACTGCACCCAATGGCACTATTGTTTCTAGAGTTTGGGAATGGGGTGATGGAACACCAAATACAACAGGAAATAATGCAAATCCTGCACACACATATGTGGTATCAGGAAATTATACAATTACTTTGACTGTAACTGATGACTTTGGATGTACAAAAACTTCAACCAAAACGGTTTTTGTAAGAAAACCGTTTGCTTCATTTAATGTTGATCAAGACTTTATTTGTAATAATCAAACAGTATTAGTGTCAACCAATTCATTTGGTGTTGGCTCATTAAGTTATAGCTGGATTGCTTCAAATGCTTCTCCAACTGTTGCAAATGGTGCAAATCCAGGACTTTTTACGTTCGTCCAACAAGGTACTCAATCTATAACTTTGACTGTTAGTGATGATTTGGGTTGTATTGATGATACAATAATTCCAATTACGGTACTTGATGTAACTGCTGATGCGATAGCTTCTGCTAATTCTTTCGCATGTTTCAATCCGCCAAATGTGGTTAGTTTTACAAACACAAGTACAAATAATCCTGATATTAATTCTGCCCAGTGGGATTTCGGGAACGGACAAACATCTACAAATTGGAATCCATCCACAGTTTATTCCCTGCCAGGCACCTATAATGTGACTTTGATAGTTAGTTCAATTCCTACGAGTTCTGGTGCTGTTTGTAGAGATACTCAACAAGTTGTTATTGTAAATATTGGCGGTCCAAATGGAACATTGGATGTTACGAATTTAAGTTTAACTGGTTGTTCTTGTTATTTGGCTTCAATCGACGTCAATACTTCTGGTGCCACCGAAGCAAAATTACTTTTTGGAAATGGAGCTTTTGTTGATTTAATTCCAAATACTTCACAGACAGTAACATATTCCTATTGTAACACTGGAACAACGCAAATTCAATTTGTACCCTCTTTGTTTTTATCTAACGGAGCCTGTTTTGGATATATTCCATCGCTTGATACCATTAGAATTCAACCAACGCCAACTGTTAATTCAATCGCAAATCAAGTAATTTGTGCAAATTCAAATTCAAATCTGGTTAATTTCTCAAGTCCAGTTTTGAACACAACTTTCAATTGGACAAATTCAAATGCTGCCATTGGACTTGCTGCTTCAGGAACGGGATCAATTCCATCTTTTGTTGGTTTGAATGGAACTTCATCTCAGCAAAATGCAACTATTATTGTAACTCCAATTGCAAATGGTTGTCCCGGAAATCCTGTTAATTTTACCTATTCTATCAATGCTTTGGCGACAATCAACGCAGGAATTGACCAAACGATTTGTGGAACTTCCACTGTGACTCTCTCGGGAACACAAGGAGGTTCAACAACTTCTGCAACCTGGAGTGGTGGAGCGGGAACATTTAGTCCGAATGCTACGACATTGAATGCAGTGTACACACCAAGTCCAGCAGAAGTAAGTGCTGGAACAGTGACTTTAACATTGACTTCCAACGACCCAACAGGACCATGTGGCGCAGTTTCAGACCAAGTATTGATCACAATAAATCAGGCCTCAACGGTTGACGCAGGAATTGACCAAACAATTTGTGGTGCAACACCAGTAACACTTTCGGGAACGCAAGGTGGCTCAACAGCAACGGTAACTTGGAGCGGAGGAACAGGAACTTTCAATCCGAACGCAACTTCATTGAATGCGATTTATACTCCAAGTCCCGCTGAGGTGAGTGCAGGAACTGCGACTTTGACCTT
>JBFYPS010000085.1:0-2523 GCA_041303135.1 Crocinitomicaceae bacterium
GGGTGGAGCAAGTACGATTTCTCAACAATTGGCGAAAAACTTATTTCACGGAAGTGAGGGATCTAGAAATATCATTATGCGAATCCTTCAAAAAGCTAAAGAATGGATCATTGCAACGAAACTAGAACGTCAATATACTAAAAATGAGATTATTGCGCATTATCTAAACACCGTTGATTTCGTAAACAACGCCTTCGGAATTCGCTCTGCTGCCAACGTTTATTTCAAAAAAGAACCACGTGACCTTACGATTGACGAAGCCGCCATTTTGATCGGAATGCTCAAAGGACCTTCGATGTACAATCCGAAAGGAAATCCTAACAATGCCAAAGAGCGCAGAAATATTGTTTTGGGTCAGATGTTGAAAAATGAATTTATTGAAGAAGCAGCTTTCAATCAATTGTCTGCTTTGCCTATCAAAATAAACTTCAATCCGGCGTCGCACAAAGAAGGAACAGCCACTTATTTCAGAGAATATTTAAGAGAATTCATGAGAAAATGGGTGGAAGAAAATAAAAAACCAGACGGCACCGACTATAATATCTACAGCGATGGTTTAAAAATTTATACCACCATTGATTCTCGAATGCAACAATATGCCGAAGAAGCCGTATCGGCACATTTAGCCAACTTGCAAGAAGAATTTTTTCTTCAAAGCAAAAAGAACAAAAATGCGCCATTTGTCAATCTTTCTAAAGAAGAAACCGACCGATTGATGCTTCGTGCCATGAAAACTTCTGAACGATGGAGATTGATGAAACTGCAAGACAAATCGGATGCAGAAATCATTAAATCTTTTGATGTAAAAAGAGAAATGCGCGTATTTTCATGGAAAGGCGAAAAAGACACATTGATGACGCCGCGCGATTCTATCAGATATTACAAACATTTCTTGCAAACGGGCGTGATGGCAATGGAGCCACAAACAGGCAACGTAAAAGTTTGGGTGGGCGGCATCAACTACAAACATTTTCAATATGATCATGTGGGAGTTGGTGCACGACAAGTGGGCTCTACTTTCAAACCTTTTGTTTATGCAACCGCTATCAACGAAATGAACCTTTCGCCTTGCGACACACTATACGACGGAGTTTACACCATCCCAAGAGGAAGACATAATCTTTTAGAAGATTGGACTCCTAAAAACTCAAACAATGAATATGCTGGAATTGTGACCTTAAAAACTGCCTTAGCAAAATCAATCAACACCATTTCTGCAAAATTAATAGACCGTGTGGGACCACAAAACGTGATTGACATGACGAGGTCCTTGGGTGTAAGATCAGAAATTCCAAACCAACCCTCTATCGCTTTGGGAGCTGTAGAAATAACGGTGCACGACATGGTTGCAGCTTATGCCACTTTTGCCAACAAAGGTGTGTATGTAAAACCCCACGTAATCACTAGAATTGAAGATAAAAACGGAACCGTTTTGTATGAGCCCGTGCCTGTTTCTAAAGATGTTTTAAGCGCAGATGTGGCTTATGCAACAGTTAAACTTCTGGAAGGCGTTACCGAAAATGGTTCAGGCGGAAGATTGCGTTACGCAAGTTCCTCATCGCCATTTTACAAAAGAATGACAGGTTTTCCGTATGCATTTACAAATTCAATTGCTGGAAAAACCGGAACCACTCAAAATCAATCCGATGGCTGGTTCATAGGAATGGTGCCCAACTTAGTCACAGGAGTTTGGGTGGGCAATCAAGACCGAGCAGCCCATTTCAAAGGAATTACTTACGGTCAAGGCGCAACGATGGCGCTGCCAATTTGGGGTATTTTCATGAAAAAATGCTACGAAGACAAGACGCTCAACGTTTCAAAAGGCGAATTTGAAGCTCCCGCTGAAATGAGCATCCGAGTAAATTGCAACAAAAAAGCGATCGATTCTTTGGACACTAACCAGTCCATCGATGAGTTTAGTTTTTGATATATAAATAGCGTATTGATTTAAAATCAAAAGCACCCAACTTAAAATATAAAAAAATGATTTCGAGAAAAGTAGCTAACGTACAAGAAGCTTTAACTGGAATTAAAGACGATATGACCATCATGCTCGGTGGTTTTGGTCTGTGCGGTATTCCTGAAAACAGCATTCAAGAACTTGTCAAACTAGGAGTAAAAAACCTAACTTGTATTTCAAACAATGCAGGTGTGGACGATTTTGGTTTGGGATTATTGCTTCAAAAAAGACAAATCAAAAAAATGATATCGTCTTATGTAGGCGAAAATGCCGAATTCGAAAGACAAATGCTTTCTGGCGAATTAGAAGTAGAACTGACACCACAAGGCACTTTGGCTGAAAAATGCAGGGCTGCACAAGCGGGCATTCCCGCATTTTTTACGCCCGCAGGATTTGGAACAGAAGTGGCTGAGGGCAAAGAAACCCGTGAATTCAATGGGAAAATGTATGTGATGGAAGAAGCATACAAAGCCGATTTTGCCATCGTAAAAGCATGGAAAGGCGATGAAGCTGGCAATTTAATTTTCAGAGGAACCGCACGCAATTTCAATCCCTGTATGTGT